>JBAYVI010000056.1:0-18540 GCA_041674625.1 Melioribacteraceae bacterium
GGTACATCTTTTGCTTCTTCTACTTTAAATAATGGTGCAAATATAGATTTTAGTCTTATATTTAATCCTGCACTAATTCGATTTGAAAATCCGGCAGATCTACCAAGACTCTCTTGTTGAAAATTATTCTGCCATGTATAAGAAACGGAATAATTTGTAGTTAGTGAGACAAACTTATTCAAATCCCAAATCGAAGGTACTTTTGGATTAAGTCTTAAATCAAAATTTTGTCTATAATTAAAATCTTTTCCAAAAACTGCACCGGAAAAGATATCTTTCCATACCTCACTCTCTGATCTTTCCATATCATTTTCTGTCAATAGATATGCCAATGAAGATTGTATATCGAAATTATAGTTAAATCCGACATTTAATAGTCCACCTTCAGTAATCGACCAAGCTAAACCCGCACCTCGACTCGATGTAAAATCTCGCTGAACGTTTGGCTTATCAGGTGAAGTTCTATTAACTATAAAAGACCTTTTCCTTGAAGCAGTAAGATTTGAGGAAATTGATGTTGGAGCATAAAATATTTTAACATCTTTATAGTCTGTAAAGAAACTAAGTAAATCGCCAATATAAGGTATATCCAAAGGTTTGAAAAAATTATCTCGACTTAAATTTACTGAATAGGAAGCACTTGCATTCCAAGACCATCTAAAATCATTAATTACGGTAGGGTTTCTACTCATCGATTTATTATAAGTAAAACTAAAAGCTAAGCTATTAAAAGTATCTCTAATTAGCCAAAAATCTGTCGGAATTTTTATTCTAAAATTCTGAACACTCCAAATTTCGGAAACAGAAACAGTTTGGGTTTGTCCTTTAATACTTCTTAATTGCTCCTGAATTATAGCAGGATCAACGTTCTTTTCTATTAAATTTGCTTCAATTTGTTTTTGTGCCTCATCAACTTTTATATCTGTTCCGGGCATATAAAGAGGATTTGTAGTTGATTCATTCCTCGAATAGGTAACTTTAAAATTACTACCTGATAGATTTAGTGGAATCAATTTAAGAACGTCAAGATCAGCAGAAACTCCCCAGTTTCTTCTATCATCCCTCGTTCCAAACCTTTCAGCCAATTTATGGAAGTAAGGATTTGTCTGACTAATATTAAAATTGACTTTTAATAAATCGGCTAATTGAAATGAAGTTGATGCTGTATAAGCCCAACCGGGAGTAGCATCAGCTCCAATAACACGAAGTTCATTAACCCAAACATCGCCTGAAACACGCTCCCCTTTTGAACCTTTGTCCGTTGGATTTATTATACCAATTTGGAAAAACGATATTCTTGTTAGTGTTGGATTACCTCTAACGCCATAAGTGTGCCCCGGAAGATCAGCCAATGGAACAAGATAAACACCTTTAATTTGAGTACTATCCCTTCTTTGCTTAATAGCAGTCAATTCAGAAAAAACAAGGCTAACTTCATTCCAATCTGCTTGAACTGGTTGACGATATTCATAGTAGTTAGACGTATCAGAACCGAAACGTAAGTAAACTTCTGAAGCATAATCTTGCGGATCATTATAATGAGAAATAGACCCTGGTGAATTTCTTAAATCACCATGTATAAATAATTTCATTTCCTGATAATTAAAAACATCTAATGGTTTATAAAGATATTTTACAACCTCTCTTTTATCACCATCCTCAAGTTGATTTATTATCAAATTAAGTGATTGCTCGTTTTTAAGTACTTGTTCATCGGGTTTTGTTCTATCTCTCTCCTGAGTTACACCTGCAGGTAAATAATATTCAGGATTATCTTCGTAGTTTATTACCGATACTGTCATTACGGTATCTTCGGCAGTAACTCTTGGTGGAGTAAGAACTTTTTGCCATTGATTACCAACAAGATTCAATTCTGCGAATCTGATATGAACTGGGGAAGAAGCACCTGATACCCATAGACGAATTGTCTCTACTACAGAAAAACTTGGATCACCAAATTTTTCAACAAAATCTTTCAAAGGGACTTTGAATAAATACCAACCGCTTCCCTGATAACCACCACCTTGAATAAATGGGTTGGTTGTTTTACTTGTATCCAATGGAACTTCATATCTGAAATAGCTATTTACTCTATCAAGAGTAAAGTTTCTATTTAAATCTTCTGAATCGGGAAGCCTGCCAAGATCTGTCGATTTAGCGTTTCCTTCTGTAGCAACTATACGAGAGTAGTCTGCATTAGCACTAAAGGAAAATGAGTAATTATCAAAACTTGGATCAGGATTAGTAGTAGCATTATAATTTGGTTCTTCGAAATCTCTGAGACCATCAATACCGGTATCTTCCCCTTCATCGACAAGGTCATTCGAGTTCTTATCCTCGGTATCTAATCTTCCATTTGGGATTACATCTTCATTTATTTGACCAAGATCGATATGGAGCTTTAAATCTTGAGGGGCTGATATTGTGTACATCCAAAATTCAATAAACTCAATATTTTCTTCCACTAAGTTATTTGCCGTAGAAGAAAGAGGTTTCATCATACCAGCCCAGTTTAGGCTTGTCTGATCCAATGTCGGATTCCAGTTATAGTACCCTCTAACATTCGGATTATATATAAAATCTATTGCAGTAATCTGCTGCTGATCACGGCTTGTCTGTTTTCTATCACCATACAAATTTTGAACCGTAACATCTGAAGGAGTAATATTGAACCAATAAGCATTAGCTTTATAATTCATCTGTTGTAATTCAGAGAATTTTCCTATCACCGGTAAATTATTAGGAACGCTTATATCTTTCCAAGAGCCATATGCCATTCCCATTGGAATTGTTCTCTTTGCACCTTCAAAGTCATCAATATAAGCAATACTCTTTCCCGCATCGGAAGTAATAGTACTTTTTTTAGTATTCGGATCAGGATCGATATATGCAAATTCTCCTTTTAATGCGAAATTAGAAACTGCACTTGTAGAAATTATTTTATCCAATCCCTTTGTTATAAAAGGTAAATCGATACTCGTTTGGAAATCAGCTCCAAAGATTGAGTTGTTTAAAGGCTCTTCTCCAATTCTTACTTTATCACTAAGTGTTTGTTGATTCAAATTAAGGTACGAAAACCCGAGAGATGTTTTTTTGCTAAATTGAATATTTCCCCTTAAACCTAAAAGCGTTTTAGAAGCTAATTGGAAAAGATCATTTTGTTCATAAGTAATTTTTAAATCTGCACCTGGAACTAATGCTTCCCCTTTCCTAATTATAATTTGCCCGATATTATAATCAACGGTATAATCAACACCCTCCGTTAATTGCATTCCATTTAGCAATACTTTAACAGAGTTTTCAACTACGTTAAACCCAATTGTATAAACTGAAGAAACAGCCGCTGAATATTCACCAGAGATTAAGAATTTATCTTTTGACCGATCTTGCTTAGCAAAAGTAACAGTTGTATCGTAGACCGCATTATACCTAAGAGAATCAGGTAAATTCTTGGGAAAATCTCTTCCGAATGGCTCTAATAATGGGAATATAACTTCCCCTGTCGATGGTTTTATAGTTTTGTTTGGAAAAAAATCGAAAGCCCCATCAGGAGTGGTACTTGTTCCACTTTGATCAGTTCTATCAAGTCCGAATGTTTCAAGAAGCTTTACCCCATTATAATCTGATCTTGGCTCTTGCCCTTCAATTCTATAAAGAAGATCTAACTTAAATCCCTCTTCTTTTACTTCCCGTCCACCCACTGGATATATATTTCTCAATTGCAGTACCCAAGCATCTTTAAACTGCGGTTGAAGGTTTGCAGGTTTTACTAATTTGAGAACTATTAGTGCAGATGTATCGGCAGCTACATCCGCCAGAAACTCCCCGTAATATCGATCATCATCAGGAGAGGTTGTAGGTCCTTCAGTTCTGAATGCCACAGCAACAGCATCTTGATCCTGGATTTGAGTTCTAAAACTAATATACCCGGTTTCTGCATGATAATCATAATCAACTCCTTGCACCAATAGCACAAAACGTCTTCCAATTTCTTGAATTCCCGGAATTGATTGAAGCGTACTATCGCGCTGAACATTTAGTAAATCACTTTTTCTTCTTGGCTCTAAATTTATAAAAGCATTACCTTTTCTTTCATTAGGATTTACTAAGCCGGTAATAGTTTTCCAAACTTCTATATCTTTAACAAGAACTGAATCGGTAACACGAGGAATTGCACTGCTATAATAATTATTAAAAATTGCTAAATCTCTATCTGCATACATTTTATGTAAAAAGAAATGGTTAGGTGAATAATCATAAGCATGAATCTCAAATTGCTGTGCTTTAGCGCCACCTGAAACAGAGACTTCCTGAATTTCACCTTTCTTCTGTGAAGCCAATGCCGTTAAGCTTAATGGTCCCATTTGGAATTGAGCTTTAACTCCAAAAAGAGCTTCACTACCTCCTACTAATGAAGAAGTCTGCAAAGAAACGTTTCCGGCTTCCACACTTTGAACTATTTCATCTTCGTAACCTGTATATTTAATTTTGAGCTGATTTTCGTATTGAAATGTTCTCTCTGTATTCCAATCTGCATTAATAGTTAGTTTATCGCCAATAGTACCATTAAGATTAATTTGAACCTGCTGTTTGAAATCTGGTTCATTCCTTGTATTACCAAGTGCAGAGGTAGTAATTCCTTCAGTTGTTTCATTACGCCATGCACCATGAATATCAACGGCACCATTAATCTTTAAGCTTATTTTTGGGGGTCCGAAAATAGATAAAAACGATGTACTTGGTAAAGGTATTTCTATATTCGTTATATCTGTAATCAACTGGCTAAGGTCTTTGGTTCCCTTTTTTAATTCGTATTTATAACCAATCTGATCCCATACATCCTTACTAATCGCTTCTAATCGAAGATCTATATATTCATCTAATGGCATCTCCAAATAAGGACGGGTTTCTTTTCCGGCAATCATATCTGTAATCGTAACTTTAGTACCAGTTGAATCTAATTTTACTACTCTTGTTGAATTAGTAGCCGAAGGATATGCGAATAATGATAATTTTCTATTCTGTCTAAATTGAGTATATGCTTTATCTTCTCTTTCATACTTGAAATTTTTTATTCTTGCGGTAGAGTCTTGTGATAAAGAATCAATCCTTTTAAGAGAATCAATTTTAAACTGACTCATTAATGAATCTGCAGCAAGTTTTTTAGTTGTATCGGCGATGACATCAAAAAGATCAATATCTTTTTTTGTAGTTTCTGTTTTTATTAAATCTTTTTCATTATTGGGAGATATTTTATTAGATGAAAAATTTTGTTCTGGAAGATTATTGTTAATAACTGACAATAATTCAAAACAGTTATCAAATAAAAGTAAATTATTAGATTGAGTAGTATGCTGCCCTGAAAACCCAAGTGATATGGCTATATACAAAATAGAAATTGGAACAAAGAAAAGTTTTAGTCCCAGCTTTAAGATATTTCTGACAGAATTGTGGATATTATACCTATGATATATATTAAACATCTAAATTAATAGTAAAGTTTGACTTATAATCCCTCCGATTTTTTTTATATATGAAAAATATAGTAAAATCATACTCATTTGCAATTCCTTTTTGAGGGAAAAATTTATCCATTGATTATATGATATCTTTTATTTGAGTTTTCTCTTCGATCGATTCAATGAATTGATTTTTGTGAACAATAATTGCACTTAGAACATTTCCAACACAAGCACCAGTATCAATATACCACGAATTAGACTCTTCTACCACTGTAATTTGTGATTGTTTCGTATGACCAACAACTTGAAGCTTTCCCAAATCTAAAAGTGGATCTCGATTCCATAAAATACCTTTATCATTCCTCAAATCGTCAATAATCAATGGTTCTAAAGCAGATAGATTATTTTTGTAGTTCGGATCAAGGAATTTTCTATAAGATTTAGAAACACCTGCGTGAGATATAAAACAATCATCTAAATCCATAAAAAGAGGTGCTTTACTAATCAGGTCAATATGAGAAAAAATATCGTTTTCATAATGCTCATACGATTCTAATGTTGATTCACTTCCATTAAAAAGCCATGAACGAGCAAATACACTCGAAGGTTCTTTAAAAAAATGATAAAACATATAATCATGATTGCCGGGTGTAAACTTAATATTATTTTCAATAATAAAATTGATTACATCACGTGAATGATTTCCTCTATCAACCATATCCCCAACCGTAATAACTTTTATCCGAGGATATTTTTTTACTATTTTTTTGTAAAGTTCTACAAGAGTATAGTAACAACCGTGTATATCACCAATAACAGCAACCATAATTAAATATAGAAAACCTTTTTAGCATATTCAGTTAATTCATCCCTAAAAATTGGATGTGCAATTTGTATTAATTGTCTTACTCTCTCCTGAATAGTTCTTCCAAAAAGATTTGCAATACCATATTCAGTTACAACATAATGAACATCTCCGCGGGAAGTTACAACCCCGGCACCAGGTTTTAACATCGAAACAATTCGAGAGTATTTCATATCCTTAGTAGCAGAAGGAAGTGCTATAATTGGTTTACCTCCATCTGAATGCGAAGCACCTCTAATAAAATCAACCTGCCCACCTATGCCACTATAAAAACGTGTTCCAATTGAATCCGAACAAACCTGACCTGTTAAATCAACTTCAATTGATGAATTGATTGCAATCATTTTGTTATTCTTTGATATAACAAACGGATCGTTAATATATTCCTGTGGGTGAAATTCAATAACAGGGTTATTATGAATGAAATCATAAGAACGTTTCGTCCCTAAACAGAATCCGGCAATAATTTTACCCGGATGCAAAGTTTTTTGCTCACCATTAATTACTCCGTTTTCTACTAATTCAACAATTCCATCAGAAAACATTTCAGTATGAATTCCAAGATCTTTTTTATTTTTCAAATATTTTAATACTGAATCCGGAATTGCCCCAATACCCATTTGAAGAGTAGAACCATCTTCAATTAAGGAAGCAACATTTTCGCCTATTTTATCATAAATTGCTAAAGTCTCAGGCGAAGTATCAGGGTCTACTTGAGGTAATTCCAATAATGGAGTATGAGATTCTACAAATAAGTCAACCTTATTAACATGAATAAAACTATTACCAAGTCCGCGTGGCATATTTTTATTGACTTGAGCAATTACGAATTTAGCTTTTTCTGTTGGTGTTTTGATATTTCCAACATCAATACCATAACTGCAAAAGCCATGTTCATCAGGTGGAGATACATGAATAAGGGCAACATCGGCTTGAATAACACCCTTCTTAAATAGCAAAGTTACTTCTGAAAGGAATATTGGAATAAACTCAGCTCGTCCTTCATTAACAGCTCCGCGTGCATTACCGCCTATAAAAAATGCCTTATGCTGGAAATGTTTTTCCATTCCCGGTTTCAGATAAGGAAGATCGCCCACAATTAAAATATGATAAATTTCTACATCCTCTAATTCATCTTTTCTTCTGACCATAGCATTAATTAAATCAAATGGAGCTGCACATCCAGGCTGAATAACCAATTTGTCCTTAGATTTTATAACTCTAACTGCTTCATCGGCAGTAACTAATTTAGAATTATATTTTGCTACCCATGGTGCATTATTATTTAATGTAGATTTTGTTGCTTCGATTGTCATAACCATCTCTAAAATTTTTAATTTTTTGAAAAAATATGCAGCCGTCTATATTCAATCTTAAACTCTTCGGCTATAATTTCATTTGTACAATATCCATTATAAGAACATACACCTTTTGCTAATCCTGTATCTCCAATAAGTGCATTAGATAATCCATTATTTGCAATTTCTAATATATACTCTATCGAAGCATTATTAAGCCCATAACTTGCTGAACGTGCAACAATTGCAGGCATATTAGGGACACAATAATGAATAACATCATGCTCAATAAAAGTCGGTTCTGAAATTGTTGTGGGTCGGCTTGTTTCTACACAACCACCTTGATCTATTGAAACATCTACAATTACAGCACCTTTTTTCATCGATTTAACCATTGTTTCTGTAATGATACTTGGTACTTTTTCTGATTTAATCTGAACAGCAGCAATTAATAAATCTGCAAAAGAGGCACCACGTGCAATTGTAAACGGATTAGCAGAAACTGTAGTAATATTTTTAGATATTTCAGATTGAATGCGTCTTAATCTTCTCAAATCTTTATCAAGTACTATAACATGAGCGCCTCTTGCATGTGCTGCTCGAGCTGCATTGTAACCAACGACACCAGCACCAAGAATTACAACAGCCGCTGGCGCTACGCCAGAGATACCACCCATTACAATACCTCTACCGACTTGATTATCGCTTCCAAGATATCTTTCCCCTACTTGAACTGCTAATTGTCCTGCTATTTCACTCATAGATTCAAGTACAGGAAATTGCCCATCTTTTTCAATTAATTCATAAGCTATAGCAGTTACTTTCTTTTTCATCATCTTTTCTAAAACATTTTTTTTATTTAATGCAAGATGGAGGAATGAGAAAGTAATTTGATCATCTTGAAGAAGATCAGCTTCCTCCTCTGTATAAGGAGCAATTTTTACAATCATTTCCGATCTCTGAAAAACCTCTTCGGTTGTATAAACAATATTTGCACCATTTTTAGAATATTCTTCATCGGAACAATGGCTTCCTATACCTGCCCCGGATTGAACAAATACTGTATGACCTGCTCTAATAAGAGAATCTACACCTGCAGGTGCTAAAGCAACTCTTTTCTCTTCGAGCTGTGTTTCTTTTGGGATTCCTATTCTCATAATTAAGTCTTAATTTTTTAAAGAAAAATAATTATTAACAACAATATATCCAATTCTTTTTTAACTATACAAACTTATCCGAATAAAAGTTTTGTTATAAAAAGAGCAGCTATAATACCTATAAAATCAGCAATTAGTCCGGCAATTAAAGCATGACGGGCTCTTTTAATATTTACTGAACCGAAATAAAGAGCAATTACATAAAAAGTTGTCTCCGTGCTCCCCATAATTGTAGAGACTAAAACACCGATAAATGAATCAGCCCCATACTTAGCAATTATTTCGGTCATAATACCAAGTGAACCGCTGCCGGATAATGGTCTCATCAATGCCATTGGTAATGCTTCTGCCGGGAATCCAATTAGGCTTGTAATGGGGTTTAATAGAACGATTAGAAAATCCATTGCACCACCGGCTCTGAATATTCCAATTGCCATTAACATTGCAACTAAGTATGGAATAATTCTTACGGCGACATCAAAACCTTCCTTTGCTCCTTCTACAAATGTCTCATATACTTTTACTTTTTTATACATCCCGTAAGAAAGAAAAAGAATAATAATCAAAGGGATTGCTAATATAGAAATAAATTGAATTATTTCTTTGATGATTTCTATATTTATTGAAGGCAAATGAATAATATCAGAAGTGAAAAGAAGCACAGCAATTAATGAAAAAATAAACATTCCTAAGAATAATTTATAACTTTTTTTTATCCATTCTCCAAATTTAAAACCGGGAATAGAAAATTTTTCAAGAATTTTTACAGAGATAATTGCTGCAGTGGTAGCACAAAGTGCACCAAAGAATGATGTACCAATTATTATTGAAGGATTGCTACTCCCTGCTGCTGCTCTTACTGCAATTGCGGTTGCGGGAATTAAAGTAAGACCAGCAGTATTAATAGCTAAAAAAGTACACATTGCATTTGTTGCTGTCCCTTTTTCCGGATTTAGCTTATCAAGCTCTTCCATAGCTTTTAGACCAAATGGTGTAGCCGCATTTCCCAGTCCAAGCATATTAGCAGAAATATTCATCAGTATTGAACCAATAGCGGGATGATCGGAAGGTACATCAGGAAACAAAAATCTTGTAATTGGTTTTGCTGCATTTGCAAATTTAGTAATCATACCCGATTCTTGAGCAATCTTCATAATTCCAAGCCATAATGCCATTACTCCTATAAGTCCTAACGCAATATTTACAGCCGTTTTAGCATAATCTAAAATTGCATTTGTAATTCCTTTCATCTTTAGGAAGGATACTTTTTCAAAAACAATTTTCGCTTCAATTGTGTTTGATTCATTTTTCTTTATGGAAGTAAATGTCCCGTAAATATCATCATTTTTCCCTTCGGCAGATGCAATTTGTCTTATTATTTCAGGAGAATCTATATTTATATTTACTACAAATGAGCCCGAATTTGATTTTATAAAAGTAAGTTCAGCATTTGACTTAAAATTATTGGTGTCCTCTATCCCATAAATAGTCTTTAGTGTTTCCTTAGAGATTATTAATTCTGAGGCAATTTTATTATTAGTAGAATCTTTAAGTAGGAAAACAGCATTAATCTCTCTCCCATTTGCGTATTTATCGTTATAAGTATCTGAGAGATCGATAGTAACAGCGGATAAAATACCAATTGCTGCTAAGGCGATCCAAATATAATTAAGCATAATAAATTACCTTCTCCCCGAATATAAACCGTGAGCTTTAGTTACTTTTATATCCTGAAATTCAGAAGCTTTCATTCTTATTTCAAAATGATATCCGCGATAAGTCCCTAATGGATTCCAAGTGAAATTAAGTTCCCAACAATGTAAATCTCTATATACTGTAATTTGTGGCGCAGAAACTTGTTTCTGTTCAAAATCGTAACTGCCTCTAACAGTGAATTTCCATTTCTCAGTTAAATTAAAACTTAAGTCTAATCCTAAATTAGAAAACTTATTAACAATACTTGGGTTATTTTTTGATAAGTTATAATAGTAAGATAGACTTAAATTCCAAGGTATTGATAAATCAGCCGGCTGGCTATTATCATACAATGCAATAAAATCTTTCTTCTTAAACGCATCAAATTCATCTGCCTTTGTTGTATCCTGCTTTTCTTTTTTCTCAATCTTATCACCGGCGAGTGAAGTAGAAATCGAAAAACTAAAGTTTGTAAGTCTGAAAAGTCCCTTCCCTTCTTTATATAAAAATTTATTAATTCTTTGTGGACCATTGTAATCATAAAAAGTATAGGATGATGAACCAGAAAAACTAAGTAACTGCCCAATCTGAGTTCGATAGCTGAGATTAAGATCACTTACTCTTAGACTATCAGCCGCAAAATTATAATTAACACTTGCATCTAAATTCAGAAGTGTAATTTTATTATCATTATTTGTAGAATCTTTTGGATTTTTAAAGGTTTTTATTTCAAAAACATTTCCGAGTGAGAAACTCAAACTTTGCCTTTTACCACTACTTACACCACCAAAGATTTCTCCTCCGTACTTATCATATCTAATAACCTCACCGCTATTTAATTTGTATGAATCATAATAATTCCAGTTATCGGAAGCGAAGTCCGGTTGATAAGTATACGAAATAGAAGGTCGAATAGTATGTCTAAATGCTTCCACGCCAAGAAGATTGGTCTGCATAATCCCGTATAATTTAGTGGATGCTGAAACACTCATATCAAAAGTTCTTACGAAATTAAACTCATTTATATATCTCTCATTGATAGAATCTTTAACTGTGGTCTCGCCTGTTTCAGAATTTGTTGATATAACAGGTATAGATTCCACTACTAATCTTCTATTATACCATTTTTCGTTATAACTCAAATTTGGAGTGATATTAAAATATCCTAATTTTGGAGAAAAGTTGAGATTAACATTATGATTAACCCCCGCTTTTTTTTCAACATTTCCATCACTCTTTATTCTCTCGTTTTTTAATTGACCATTATAATCAAGTGAGATTAATTCATACCAACTTGGTTCAGAAGAATAATCTTTGGAGTCCTTTTTGAATGGACTGAATTGCGATTTTGAAAAACTCAAATTTGGTAAAGATTCACGAGTATCGCCTGTCTTAAGATTTTGCTGACGGTAGTAATTTAGAGTGAGACTGCTTCCGCTCTCTTCCCATCTTTTATTAAAAGTCGCGTTGGAAATAATATCTTGAGATAAAAGATCATTATAATCCACTGCATTATTTTGTAAAAAAGAAGATGACAAAAATTGAAGATTAGCATCCAAACGTGTTGTAGGATTAATTTCTTGATTATGATACAGGCTAATATTCCAATCTGTTTGATTTCTGCGATTAGGATCACCAGATTCGCCCGTTATAATTCTCGAATAACCCGCATTTAAATTTCCCGAAAAAGAATAGCGTTTTGCATAACGAGTTCTGTTCCTAAAAGCATATCCACCTTTTGTATAATAATCACCCGTAAAAGCCATATCAAAATAATCACTTGTAGCCCAAAAATATCCGAAGTTCCTAAAATATTGACCTCGATCTGCAATCTGTCCATAAGTAGGAACAATTATTCCGCTTCTTCTACCAGATTCGTTCGGGAATACAGCGAATGGAATTGGAAACGGCAACGGCACTCCTCCTATATACATAAAAATCCAATCTGCGAATATTTTATCGTTTTGGATTACTTTCATTTTGGAGGCAGTGAAATATGTATGCGGTGTATCGCTATCACAGGTTGTAAACATACCGCCATCAATAAAGTAAGTATCTTTATCTACTTTTTTTACCTTTTCACCTTCGTAACGAGAGCCTACTTCTTTATTTTTTGCTTCAGATATAAAACCTTGTTGAGTTTTAAAGTTATATCTTATTCGCTCCCCTTCATAAGCATCAGCTCCTTCTTTAAGTACAGGTGTTTCGATTAGTTTTGTATTAGAAGAATCCATCCTCCCAAATGCTTCTAATTCATTGATTGTATAATCAACAATAATTTTTCCGGCATTTAAGTTTGTTTGTTTATACTTTAATGCGCCTGTGCCAAAAACGTACATTTTTTTATTTTTTACATCAAAGACTAATGAATCCTTTGATTCAGAATAGACAATATCTTCAACTTGGTTTTTGTTTTTATTTGAAACGGAATCAGAGGTCTGGAGCGTAAGTGAATCTAAAGTGATGGTAGAATCTTTAGATACAAAAAGAGAATCCTTTTCCTGTGCATATAAAACCGTACAAAAAAATATAAAGAAAAAGATCCCTTTAAAATTCATCAAATACCATTAAGATTTATAAAAAACTAAAGCACTCGCACCTTTAATGCCTGCATCATTCTTTAGCTTTGCAGGTTTAACTTTCACTCTTGGCTTAAATGGAATCATTACACGGTCTATGGTTGCTTCTCTTATAGCATTAAATAGAATTTCACCAAAACCTGCAACACCACCGCCAATTATTAAATTTGTAATATCTAAAGTATTAACTGCATTAGCTAATCCATGCCCAATTTTTGTACCGATATCAACAATAAAACTAATAGCATAAGTATCATTTTGAAGTGCAGCTTCATGTATAATTTTTGGAGTTAAAGGAGACATATCATTTTCAATAAGTCTATTTATAAGCGAATCCGCATTTAATGGAAGCTCTTCTTTAACTCGTTTAATTATATAATTGTTTCCGACATAAGCTTCGATACATCCTTTAGAACCGCATTTGCATTCTGCACCGTTGTGGTCAATTGTCGTATGCCCAATTTCTCCTGCTCCACCTGTTTCTCCGCCATAGATTTTTTTGTCAATTATAATACCGCTCCCAACACCTGTTCCGAGAGTAATCATAATAAAATTATTAAACTTTTTACCGGCTCCATAAATTAATTCACCGATAGCAGCAGCATTCGCATCGTTTTCTACATAGCATTCAGAATCAAATTCTTTTTTAATTGATTTAGCTAGATAAACTTTTTCCCAGCCGGGAAATTTCGGAGGATTCTCAACAGTCCCCTTTTTAGAATCTAATGTTCCCGGAGAACCAATTCCAATTCCTTCAATTTTATCTTTTGTATTTTTTAATAGTAACTTAATTCCTTTTTTAATTTGGCTAACTACTTCATCAGGCCCGTTATGTGCATTACTATCTACTGATATTTTTTTTACTATTTTTCCTTCTTTATTGACCAATCCAATTTTAATTGATGTCCCTCCAAGGTCAACTCCCACAGCATATTTTACTTTTGACATTCTATCCTCAATGGAATTTAATTTGTTTTTGAGTATTCTATTTTTGTAATTATTTCTTCTGCTACAATTAAAGCTTTTAATCCATCATTACCCGAAACTACGGGCTGGGTTCCATCTTGTACAGCATTTACAAAAAGACCTAATTCATGTTTTAAAGCATTTACTTCTACTATTTCCGGCTGCTCATAAACAACAAATCTTTTTTTATCTCCGACTCCCATTTCACCAAAAGTCATAAAATGACCACTATTTACTTCCTCCGGAGTAATCAATCTGAAAACTTCTGAAACGCCAGACTGAAAATCAACTGAAATATAAGAATCTTTTTGGAACATTCTCATTTTTCTCATCTTCTTTTGAGAAATACGTGATGCAGTAACATTAGCTACTGCCCCATTTTCAAATTCAAGTCGAGCGTTTGCAATATCAATACTATCGGATACAACGGCAACACCACTCGCACTAATCGATTTTACATCACTCTTTACTAAACTTAAAATAATGTCAATATCATGAATCATTAGGTCGAGAACGACAGCGACATCTGTCCCTCTCGGATTAAATTGTGCCAATCTATCTGTCTGAATAAAAGTCGGGTTTAGATTAAATTTATCTAAAGCTAATAGTGCAGGATTAAATCGCTCAATATGTCCAACTTGAAAAACAAGATTCTTAGATGAAGCTAATTTCACTAATTCTTCTGCATCCGAAATTTTAGAAGTAATCGGTTTTTCTACAAATACATGAATGTTTTTCTCAAAAACTTTTTTTACAATTTCATAATGAGAACTTGTTGTCGTAACAACAGAAACTGCATTTACATTATTAAGTAAGTCATCCAAATTAGGGAAAAAAACCGTATTAAATTCTTCTGATATTTCCTTACCTTTTTTTTCATCAATATCGTGAACTCCAACGAATTGAACATTTTCAAGTTCACTTAAAAGCTTCACATGAAACTTCCCAAGATGTCCAGTTCCGATTACACCAACTTTAATTTTTTTCATGATCCTCTGCTCGAGATTTTTTTATATGCAATTATTTCTTCAAACCCACCTTTATCAGGGTTACTATAATAAAGGAAAATATGATAACTATTATCAGTCTCCCAAAAATTTCCTTCTAATATATTCCAATCAATATTAACGATTTGATCATTTTTATATTCAGCCGTAACGTATTGATAATCATAAATTCCTCTTTTTAGTTCAACAATTAAACTGAGAAGCCCATCTTTATCATACATTTCATAATCAGGTGAAACTACCCAATTATTAAAAGAACCAACAAGAAAAACAGGCGCTTTAACTTCTTCAGGAGGTCTAATTCTAAACCTTACACTTAGGTATTGAGCATCACTGCTATTATAATTATCAATTATAGCCCCTCCTTGATTGTCTTCTCCAATAAATTTATAATAATTGGAAGTTTCAATCCCACCAAATTGAGCATCGGCAGAAGGATATTGATATTTGCTTTTGTTGCGAAGATTTAAGGTTCTGTAATTGTTTCCAGGCTTTAAGTCACGAATTGAAAAACTAAATTTATTTGATCCGTTCCAATCAACAAATTTATTATCAGTGTTAAAATCCCTATTAATAAAATATGGATATTCGATTTTCCGATTTTCTATAATCTCCATCCCTTTAATTAAGTTGGGGTAAAGAGTATCAGGAAGAATAAAATCTGTTTTCAAAATGATGGTTCTTCCCAATTCAGAATTATCCGGAAATTCATTTTCGGCTCTGCTTCTTGTTATACTTGGTCTAAGTCTGATTTTTGATTTGTGTACTACAATAAACTTTCCCTCAGCTATTATGTTATCTCTATTATAGGATTCCATAATAAAAAATTTCCATTTACCAGAAAAAGGAAAACGGACATTATCATTTGGGAACTGACCAGAATAATGGTAATCAGCTTCTTTTATATTTGAGGGTAATTCATAAAGCCATAAGTTATATTCAGTATTATATGAGGGATCCGTGAGGAAAATATTGTTATATGGTTCCCAATTTTGATTACAAAATTTGAATACCATTATAAGGTTTGGGGAACTATTTGTATCAACATCAAAATTGATTGTTAATTTTTGCTCTGCTTCTTGATTATAATCTATTATAGGCAATAATTCTTCTTTATCACCAAGATATGTTTGCAACGATTTGAGGACAATATCTTGAGCCGATAATACTTTTGAACAAAAGAAAAGAATTAAGAAAATAGTACGCATTAATAAGACCCTTTAAATTCAAAAATCGTGGCACATTCAAGTACCACGATCTCTAAAAAAACAAAATTAATAGAACCTAAAGGTATCAAAAACTATCATCAATTTAAAGAAAAGAGATTAGTTTTCGGTTAAGGTTATGTCACCTCCGGAAGTAGAGCCGTAAACTTTAGCTCCGCCTGAATTTAACTTACCTTGATACTCACCCCTCTTGGTATGCGAATTATTTGATTTGCTATGAGAAACAGAAACATCTCCACCACTTGTATCAAGATCAATATCAGCATTTGCCTCCGTTGGTAAACTTATATTTATATCACCACCGGAAGTTTCAGCATGAATACCGTCAACATTACCATAATATTTTATGTCAATATCGCCCCCAGAAGTCTCAGCATAAATAGATCCATTTTTAGTATCGATCATTATATCTCCGCCAGAAGTTTCTGCTTTTAATTTACCTATGATATTGTTTGCCTTAATGTCCCCACCTGAAGTACTCAAATCTGCATCACCTTTATTATTTGTTACTTCAATATCGCCGCCAGATGTCTCGCAAATTATTTTACTTTCGGTTTCAGATGTAATAATATCACCGCCTGAAGTTTCTAACTTAATATTCCCTGTTAATTTTGATAAAAGAATATCACCGCCTGAAGTTTCTATATAAGCATTAAATTGATTTGGGATTTCAGCTTTTACTTTTACTTTAATTCCTCTTCCAAAATTAAACCAATTAAAGGAGCCTTTTCTTTTAATGATAAGTTTAAGCCCTTTTTCAGTTTGTTCCATATTGATAGTCAATTTTTCTTCTGCTTTGGAATTTCCGTAAACAGTTAATCGAGCTTCATTGGAATTGGTAGTAACAATTTTTACATCTGCTCCAGGTACATTTACATAAAGAGATTGCCATTTTTGAACAGAATAAGATTCTGATTTTATTACCTTGAGTTCTTCAGCTTTAATTTTTAGAATAGATACTACTAAAAACAGAAAAACGAATAATGTTATTTTCCCTTTCATATAAAACCCCCTTTTAATGATTATCTTATTAGACTCGACAAACGGGAAAATAGTTACACTATTTTAAAAAATAATGTAACTATTTATGAAGTAGTGTTAATTAAACATTTTTTAATTCGTGGACTAATTTATTTACTGCTTCTTTAGAATCGCCGAAATACATCAATGTATTTGGATAGAAAAATAACTCATTATCAATTCCGGCATAACCAGCATTCATCGAACGTTTATTCATTACAACTGTTTTTGCATAATCCACATTAAGAATTGGCATTCCATAAATAGGACTATTTATATCATGTCTTGCCGCAGGGTTTACGACATCATTTGCACCAATAATGAATGCAATATCTGTATTATTAAAATCATCATTAATATCTTCCATTGCGTACATTTTTTCATAAGATACTTGAGCTTCTGCCAGCAAAACATTCATGTGCCCTGGCATTCTGCCGGCAACAGGATGAATTGCAAAACGAACATTCTTTCCTCTCGATTCAAGTAAATTAACTAAATCCCGTACCGCATGTTGAGCTTGAGCTACAGCCATTCCATATCCGGGAACAATAATTATATTTGTGGCTGCATCAAAAATCATTGCTAATTCTTCTGAATCAACTGATTTTACTGGACCCTTTGAAGAGGTTTCAGCTGATGGGATTGTAACGGTTCCAGCTGATTCCCATCCACCAAGTACTACGTTCATCAACGAACGATTCATACCTTTACACATTATCATGGTTAATATTATACCTGATGCCCCGACTAACGCACCAGCTATAATCAATTCATTATTCTTCAATACAAAACCAGTCATAGAACCTGCAATTCCGGAATAAGAATTTAGTAGTGAAATTGCCACTGGCATATCTGCTCCACCAATTGGGAGTACAAGTAGAACACCAAGTAATAATGCAACTGCACCAATAGATAAAATTACCCAGTCCAAAGTTGGATTATAAATCGAGAAATAAGCCCCACCAATTACTACTGCAATTAATAAAATAACATTAATCGTATTTTGTAAAGGATACTTAATAACCTTCCCAGATACGATTCCTTGCAATTTACCAAAAGCAATCAACGATCCAGTAAATGTAACAGCACCGATTAAAATACTTAGCACTACGGAAACATCGGTAGAAAGTTCATGAGAAAAGGCTGCGAAATTTTTCATTTTATAAAATTCTGAAAGTGCAACCAACATTGAAGCACCGCCGCCAAAACCATTTAATAATCCCACCATTTGTGGCATTCCTGTCATAGGAGTCTTGTAAGCAAAA
>JBAYVI010000057.1:0-18473 GCA_041674625.1 Melioribacteraceae bacterium
AGCCAAGTGAGCATATTAACATAAGTAAAATTACCATCCCAGCCCGGTTCCGGTTCTAAGAGAGTCCATTTACCGGCTTTAAATATTTCTGCTTTTGTAATAGAAAGCAATTTATCGTAGTGAGCTTTAAGTTGTTTGTTCTCTGTTTCTGCCCATTCTCTTCCGAGTTGAACTGGAAGTTTGATTTTTCTTCCTTCGAACTGACCATCGTTATAAAGCTTAAGTCCTTGAATAGTAGCTATAATAGCAGAAGCGGATTTATTTCTTTCGCAATTCATAATTGAAAGTGTACGTTCTTCGTCATGATTTTCGAGGAAACGGACGGATTTCTGTTGATATTCCGTTTCTGCCTGAAGATGACCTTTAATAGCATCAATATAACCTGAGCGAATTCGTTCGGTAAGAGTTTTATCGTAAGTATAATCAAAACCTTGCTGCTGCATTACCCATTCAAGGTCCCAATAAGTTTCTGCTATCATTATAAAATCTTCTCGTTTAGCTTTAATCTTTGAGATAGTATCAGCCCAATAATCCTTTTCGGGACGCGGATAATTTTTAAGTGCCCCTACCCATGTGCTATAAAAAGTATTATTAAGTACAAGCATTGCCATATCGCATCGCAGACCATCGCATACATCAGTTAAATCGAGAAGAACATTATCCATAAATCTACGAGCGTCTAAGCTATAATAATTAATTTGGACAGTATCCTGCCATGCGGGAAAGAATGGGTCTCTACCATGTGCATAATACTTGCCATTATCACCCTTAAAAAAAGTATGATTATCAGTATTAAAATTATCTTCGGATGCTTCAAGAAAAATTTCAGGATTAGTTTTTAGCAAATGTGTATGAACGCTAAGATGATTCGGAACGAAATCTAAAATGAGTTTCATCCCTTTTTTATTCAGCATTGTTTTTAGATTATAAAAATCTTCAGTACTGCCTAATGCTGGATTAAATTCATAACAATCGATAGAATAAGGTGAACCGATTACATCTTCTTTCTGCCAATCTCTAAGTGCTTTTGAATATGCTTTAACTAAATCTTCTTCATAGCAAAAACCTTCGATAGCCGTAGAGCAAGTTTTCCAAGCACCCATAAGCCATATATAATCAATACCTTTTTCTTTGAGACTATCCCAATATGATTCGGGTACGTAACTTATATTTACATTTCCATTACTATCTGCAAATTTCTTTATAAAAACTCTTGTATTAATTTCATAAAGATTTAAATTCTTTCTCATTTCATTACCTATTCTTCGTTATTGTTTTTTGAATTAGGCATTAAACGGCGCTTTTCTTCATCCATATCTTTAATTGACTTCATTAATTCAAAAATTGCATGACTATCGGTAGTTTCGCCAATTTTTTTATTCAACTCAAAAAGCTGTTCATTAAAACGAATAACCTTGAATCGTCTAATTAGATCAATTGCGTACTCAATTTTATCTTTTTTTATTTCGCCGTTGTGTGATAGTTCAGACCATTTAGGGCTGATCTCTTCCTCATTAAAGAGGAGATTAAAAACATATTCTTTTAGTTCTGAATCATTAATCTGTTCAATTAAATGAGCTGGGGCAATAAGACCGTCTTCGTAATTTTCTACAACAATACGTGAAATTTCTTTAAAAATAATTGAAGTAAAATCGGCTGGTTCGATATCATGTAATATTGCGCTTACAATTTCGTTATCACCGCTAAAGAGTAACCTAACTAATTCTTTTTCGGTTTGTGCAGATGATGATTTATCTCTATTGTTCTTTAATTCCAATTTACCGGAGGATGATACGCTCTGAGTTACTTTTTGTGATTTTTTTTGATCGGATTGTTTATTGATGTAATCAATTAATTCCGATTCGAGCATTTTTTCGCGGAGATTGAATTTCTTTGCAAGCGAAGTGATTAATAGTCCTTGTTTGATTTTATCTGTAACAAGCGCAATAATTCTAACAGTTTCACGGATAACTTTTGTGGCTTCATTCGGATCAGAAAGCATTCCTCTTTCTTCGTATATCTTAAGTCTGAACTCAAGAAAGTTCTGTGCCCTGGAAAGGAAATCATCAAAAACTTCTTTGCCATTTTTTTGAATATAAGAATCGGGGTCTTCTCCTTTTGGAAGGAGAGCTACTTTTACGTCAAAATCTGATTTAATGAGTATTTCTATACTTCTAAGAGCGGCTTTTTGTCCTGCCTCATCGGAATCAAAAAGGACAATAATATTTTTAGTGAATCTTGATAGGAGCTGGACTTGCTCTTCGGTAAGTGAAGTACCCGAAGAAGCTACAACATGTTTTACTCCATTTTGAAATAGTGAAATTAAATCAAGGTACCCTTCTACAAGTATTACTTTATCAAGTTTTCTGATCTCCTCTTTTGAGTGAAATAGTCCGTACAGGGATTTACGTTTTAAGTAGATCGGGTTTTCGGGTGAATTGAGATATTTAGCGGCGTTTTCACTATTTTCTAAAATTCTTCCGCCGAACGCAATTACTCTCCCATTGGGGGAAAAAATTGGGAATATTACTCTACCACGGTATTTATCATAGAACTTACCTGAATCATTTTTGTCGATTAATCCAAGAAGTTTAGTTTTTTCTAAATTCAATTTATTAGCTACTGCATGGTCATAAAAATTATTCCAACCCGAAGGGGCGAAGCCAAGACCAAATGATTTCTGAATCTGTGGTTTTATATTTCTCTTTTTTAGGTATTCGCGTGCAATTTCGCCTTCATTGCTTTTATAAAGAGTATCAGTGAAAAAACGCGCAGCGGTAAGGTTAATATCGTAGAGAACTTCGAGCTCATCGTCTTCGCCTTTATTATTATCTTCAAACTTCAGTTGATAACCGATAAAATCAGCAATTTCTTGAACTGCTTCAATGAAGGATATATTTTTATAATCAATCAAGAACTTAAAAATATTGCCACCACTCCCGCACCCAAAACAACGATAGATTTGTTTATCTTCGCTTACTACAAAGGAGCCTGTTTTTTCGGTATGGAAAGGACATAGACCGACAAAGTTTTTCCCCCGTTTCTTTAATTGCACGTGAGTGCTGATGATATCTACTATATTGGCGGATTGGCGGATTTCATCTATTTTTTGTTCAGGTATTCTCATAAAGCAAAGTTAATGATTTTTCTTTCAAATAAATTAGCTATTAAATTGATATATTTACAAGTATGTATTGTTTTAGAAATTAGATATATAAAAAGTTCCAAACTGACTTGATATAGGAAATATGAATAACAATAAAGTAAAAGATATATTACTATTTTTACCCGCTGCCGATTTTAATGAGCATGAATTTATAGTTATAAAAAATGGATTGAGAGATGCAGAATTGCGATATTTTATACTCTCTGATACATCGGGTGTTTGTACCGGCAATAATGGATTGAAAGTAAAACCGGATATGATGCTATACAATGCAAATGCAAGAAATTTTGCAGGTATAATTTTATGCGGTGGTAATGGGGCAAAAAGGTACTGGAGCAATCAAACACTTCATCGATTGATTAAAGATTTTAAGTCCTCACCAACAAAAGTTGTTGGTGCGATCTGTAATTCGGGTGTAACCATAGCGAGAGCAGGAGTAATTGCAGAAAAAGCCGTCTGCTTTCCTGAATTTAAAGGAGAAATTGAAAAGGAAGGATTAAAATTTACAGATCAGCCGGTCGTATTCGATAAAAACATTATTACAGCAAGAGAGCAAAGTTCTTCATGCGAATTTATCTCATCTTACATTGCATATATTTCTAAATTTTTGGAATAGAACTATTTTTACTTAAGAATTGTTTAAGATTCTGATAAAGGAAGAGATATGGAAAAAGAAAATAATTATTGCGAAAGCCTAACAGAATATAAAAGATTAAAAACGAGAGTAGTACATATTGGTGATATCCCGCTCGGCGGAGATTATCCGGTAAGAATACAATCGATGACTACAACCGATACGTTAGATACGAAAGCCACAGTTGAGCAATCGATTAAGATGATCGAATCAGGTTCAGAATTTATCCGAATAACCGCACCAAGTATTAAAGAAGCAGAAAATCTAAGAAATATAAAAGAAGAACTGCGCCGCCGAGGATATAAAGCACCACTAATAGCCGACATACATTTTACACCAAACGCCGCTGAATTAGCTGCCCGAATTGTAGAAAAAGTAAGAGTGAATCCGGGTAATTATGCAGATAAAAAGAAATTCCAAACAATAGAATATAACGACTCAGAATATCAATCGGAGCTTGAAAGAATCAGGGAGCGATTTACACCATTAGTAAAAATTTGTAAAGAATATGGTACAGCTATGAGAATCGGTACAAATCACGGTTCACTTTCGGATCGAATTATGAGCCGATATGGCGATACACCTCTCGGAATGGTAGAATCTGCATTAGAATTTTTACGTATTTGCGAAGAATTAGACTATCACGGTATTGTTCTTTCGATGAAGGCAAGTAATACACAAGTTATGGTTCAGGCGTATCGATTGTTAATTAAGAAGATGCACGAAGAAGGAATGAACTATCCCCTTCATTTAGGTGTAACTGAAGCAGGAGATGGCGAAGATGGAAGAATTAAATCCGCTGTCGGTATTGGAACTCTTTTAGAAGATGGAATTGGAGATACGGTAAGAGTATCATTAACTGAACCGCCCGAATTTGAAGCTCCGGTTGCAATAGCATTAGTAAATAGATATAGCTCACGCAAAGGGCATAAACCGATTCCATCAATTGAAGTGATGCCAAAATCGCCTTACGAATATAAAAGAAGAGAAAGTTTTGAGATTGCAGGAATTGGGGGTGAGACAGTACCAAAAGTTTTTGCCGATTTCAGCTCATCGGGAGTAAAGGATTATAAAGATTTATCCGAAACGGGACTTAATTACAATGTAGAAACCGATAAATGGTTTATGAATGATATTTCGCCCGATTTATTGTTTATGGGAGATAATTTACTTCCATTCGCTGCTCCAAACAGCGTTAAGGTAGTTTATAATTATGAGTTTTGGAAAAATCTTGAAGACCGTTCAATCGGTTTTCCGTTTTATAAATATGAAGAATATCTAAATGCAAAAGAGAAGAATTTCATTCTCAATTTTGTTGAGATTAACATCGATGTTGTAATGAGTGGTGATTTTATTGCAGATGAAAAAACTATTTTTGTAATTACGACTAACAATAAGCATGGAATGGCGGAGCAGAGAAGAATCTTTTTTGAATTGCTAAACAAGGGAATAAAAAACCCGATAATAATTAGAAGAGACTATAAAGAAATTAATGAAGAAAATCTCCGTCTTTACTCAGCTACCGATTTAGGCGCTTTACTTATTGATGGATTCGGGGATGGAGTTTGGATTACGGAACAAGATTTTAGTTCGGAAAAACCAAAAGAATTTATTAATCGGACTTTATTTGGAATACTTCAGGCAACTCGCACAAGAATCTCTAAAACAGAGTATATTGCTTGTCCATCATGTGGGAGAACTCTTTTTGATTTAATGGAAGTAACGGATAAAATCAGAAAGAGAACCGAGCAATTAAAGGGTGTAAAGATAGCTATAATGGGATGTATTGTAAATGGACCCGGCGAGATGGCGGATGCAGATTATGGTTATGTCGGTTCCGGAGTCGGTAAGATTACTCTTTATAGAGGTAAGGAGATTGTGGAGCGAAGTGTTAATTCAGAATATGCTGTGGATAGATTAATAGACTTGATAAAAGAAGATGGTAAGTGGATAGAACCTTCTAAGAATTAATGTATAAAATATAATTTGAGCTTTCGGGAAACTAATGCGCCATTTTGAGGTAAAAAAATTTAAAATAAACCTTAACTTGAATGATTGAATAAATAAGTGTATTTTTGAAGTTACTATATGAAAATGAATAAACAATTGAAAGAATTTATAAATTACAGTTCAACCGGAATGAAGTTTTAAGACAAATGCACTCCTTTTATAGGGGTGCATTTTTTTTTGATATATGAAAATAAAGGAACTAATAAAATATCTTGAAGTATGGGCTCCACCGGGAGCCGCGTGGGACAGGGACAATACCGGACTTCAAGTTGGCTTTAGAGAAGAAAAACTAATAAATCTGCTTCTCTGTCTTGAGGTAAACCAAGATGCCATACGAGAAGCAATAAATAGAAAATGCAATCTAATAGTTACACATCACCCTCTAATCTTTAACCCAATTAAAAAGTTAGACTTCCAAAACGACACAAATTCCCAACTGATAGAATCACTCACAAGAAATAAAATAACACTCTACTCAATGCATACAAATCTTGATTATATTAAAGATGGTGTATCATTTGAACTCGCAAAAGAATTAAAACTCAAAAACATCCAATTCCTAAAACCACAATCCGGCAATCAATTTAAGTTAGTTGTCTTCGCACCTGAATCAGATATCGAAAAAATATCCGATGCGGTCTTTAGTTTTGGAGCAGGAAGAATCGGAGATTATGATAATTGCAGTTTTAGAAGTGAAGGCGAAGGAACATTTCGCGGCTCTATTAATACAAATCCGGTAATTGGCAAAAAAGAAATTTTTGAGAAAGTACAAGAATCACGTTTAGAGTTTGTAGTCGATTCATGGGATTTGAGTGGAGTGATAAGAGCTTTAATAAATGCTCATTCTTATGAAGAACCTGCTTATGATATTTATCCGTTAAAAAATAATAGTGTTAATTATGGAGCAGGGGCAATTGGTGAACTCGAAAATGAGATGAGTATAAATGAGTTCCTTGCTTATGCAGCTAAAGAGATGAAGGTAAAAAATTTCCGCTATACTTTAGGTGAAAATAAAAGAATTAAGAAAGTTGCATTGTGCGGCGGAAGCGGTGCAGACATGATCGGCGATGCAGTAAATAAAGGCGCTGATGCTTATATCACAGCTGATATTAAATATCATTCATTTCAGGATAGCAAACTACTCTTAATTGATGCGGGTCATTACGAGACAGAAATTTTTGCTTTGAATCTTCTTAAGCGGAAGATTGGAAGCTTTATAAATACAAAAGAAAGTAAAGTATTTAAGTATGCGGGGGTAACTAATCCCGTCAAGTTTTATAAACAATAGGAGAATTACTTTGGAAGAACGTTTGTCAACACTGTATGAGTTGCAGGTAATAGACAATCAGCTTGATGAATTAGAAGAGCTAAGAGGCGATTTACCGCTTGCAGTTAATGATCTCACAAGTCAAATCAATAATCTCAAAAATCAGATCGATTCGAAAAACACAGAGAAGAAAAAATCTCTCGATAAAAGATCATCTAATGAAGACGAGATGGAAAGATTGAAAGAGAATTTAAAAAAATTTAAAGCTCAGTTATATCAGGTGCGTAATAATAAAGAATATGATGCGCTCACAAAAGAGATTGATCATTCCGAAGAAACAGTAGTAAAACTGGAAAGTGAAAATAAGGCAATTGAAGAACTTGTTGAGAAACTTAAAATCGAAGTAAAAGATATCGAACCACAGCTTGATGAACTTAATGGTGAATTGAAAGAGAAAGAAACAGAGTTAAAACAGATCATAAAAGGGAATGAAAGAGAAGAAGCAAAATTAAAAACTAAACGTGATCAAATAGCGGCAATGATTAAGAAGCCAGATTATAATACATATATGAGAATCAGAAAGGCATTAGATGGAAAGGCGATAGTAACAATCAGTCGAGCTGCTTGTACCGGATGCCATAACGTAGTACCACCTCAGAGACAATTGGAAGTAAAGCAGAGCAAGAGATTGTATTCATGCGAATCATGTGGAAGAATTTTGATATCCCCTGAAATAGTTGAGAGAATAGATTCGAAATAATATTTTTGTTCAACTGTGTTAAAATTAAAATCCCGGACCGAAATTACGATCTGGGATTTTTTTTTGAACTAAGAAAAACTTGTAATAGCAAATCCGAAATCTTTTATTTGAGTATTTTATTTTTTTAATACGGCACTAAGTAAATTCATTGTAGTATTTCCGCCTGAAGCTCCAACATAACTTAACACCACTGGTATAAATTTACTTACCATATCGCTTTTCATTCCGAGTTTTAAAAAAAGAGGAGCAAGAGCAGCTACAGTACTAATTGTACTTTTTGAGCCAGTTAATCCTAATGCAGATGTTATTAAATCGCTTGAACCGGGGATTGCATTGGCAACTTTAAGAAAATCTGATGCGGGCATTTTCTCTTTTGCTAAACCAAGAATAGAACCTACACCACCAACCGCCTGATTTTTTGTAACTCCAAGTTGAC
Organism: Melioribacteraceae bacterium; assembly: GCA_041674625.1. Classification (GTDB taxonomy): domain Bacteria; phylum Bacteroidota; class Ignavibacteria; order Ignavibacteriales; family Melioribacteraceae; genus BRH-c32. The sequence goes on from JBAYVI010000057.1 coordinate 8,274, forward strand.
TTGTAACGGATTCGATTAAACCCAATTTCGCTTTATCTTGAACTTGTTTGCCCATATTCTTTAACTGGTCGAATTGCGCATTAATTTTAGATGAAAAAGCAATTACTAAAAAAGCGCAAAGTAAAACTCTGAAGTTTTTCATTTATATTCCTATTTTATTTTTAATGGTTGTTTAATGGGTAACACAAAAGTACAAAATATAGTTCTATTAGTATATTTTAAAAATTTTCAAGTCCGGTTTGAAGTTTTAGAATTTATTCGTTAGATTCTGATTGAGATAATATTACTGCTAATTTCGTAGTTTGTATTTGTGCGCTTCTTCTATATTATAATTATTAAAGAGAAGAAAGGAATTTATGTTCACTACTGTAAGATATTTTGTAAAAACAAGTATAATATTCTTAGTACTGGGTATTTTAACCGGTCTATATATGGCTTATACTAAATATATTGGGAAAGTCGGTTATTCGCTCGAACTCGTTTCGGCACATACCCATGCTGTTTTAGTTGGCTCGGTTATGATGATGATTATGGGAGTGGCTTTGTGGTTCTTCCCAAGAGCTGAAAAATCTGATACAAAATACAACCCCGATTTAATCTTTGTAGTTTATTGGGTAATGACTATTGCCACAGGTGGCAGATTCATCTCCCAAGTAATTATGTCTTTTTACTACTCAGATATTCTTAATATTCTAATCTTTTGTTTTTCTGCATTACAAATAATTGGTATGATATTATTCTTCTATTCTATATGGGGAAGAATTCGTTCGGTAGGAAGTCATATTCGTGAAGCGAAAGGAGAAAAGTTTTAGTTCTTTAGTATGTGATTTAGGGCAGAAGAGATATCTGAAGAGCCAATAACTTTTATTTTGGTTTTAGACTTTATTGATTTGAGACTTGAGGATGGGACAATAATTTTTTCAAATCCAAGTTTTTCTGCTTCTTGAATACGTTTTTCGATATTTGATATTGAGCGTACTTCACCTCCAAGACCAACTTCACCAAGCACTACTGCTTTAGAATCTGCAAACTTATCTTTGAAATTTGATGCCACAGCAGCACATACAGCTAAATCGATAGCCGGTTCATCTATCTTTATTCCACCAGCAATATTCAAAAATACATTTTGATTTGAAAGACGGAATCCCGCACGTTTTTCGAGTACAGCTAATAATATTGAAAGACGTCTTATATCAAAACCCGTTGTTACACGCTGTGGATTGCCATAAGCAGATGGAGTAACAAGTGCCTGCACTTCAAGTAATATCGGGCGGCTGCCTTCGATACTGCATGTAATCACCGAACCAGTTACTTCTGTTTCGCGTGAACTTAAAAATATCTCGCTCGGATTTTTTACTTCTTCCAAACCGGTTTCATTCATATCGAAAATGCCGATTTCGTTTGTACTTCCGAATCTATTTTTTTGACTTCTTAATATGCGATATGAGTGATTTTTTTCTCCCTCGAATTGAAGCACGGTATCAACAATATGTTCAAGCACTTTCGGACCTGCAATCATTCCATCTTTTGTTACATGTCCAACGACAATAATAGAGCATCCTTTAGTTTTTGCGAGTTTCATTAACTCGGAAGTTGACTCACGGATTTGAGTAATAGTGCCTGCAGCGTTTTGAAGATCGGGTTTGTAAATAGTTTGAATCGAATCAATAATTACAAATTTCGGGTCTTCTTTTTCAATCGCCGATAGAATATAATCGAGATTAGTTTCGGGAAGGACGGAGATTGAATCAGGATTTACCTTTAATCTTTTTGCTCTTCCGCTGATTTGATTTAAGGATTCTTCACCTGTTACATAGAGAACAGGAGCATTAATTTTGGATGCTGCTTGGAGAACGAGAGTGGATTTACCGATACCGGGATCTCCTCCGAGAAGAATTACGGAACCTGCAATTAATCCACCGCCGAGTACACGATCAAATTCTTCAATATTTGTTTTTAGACGAACTTCTTTTTCGTTAGAGTTGTATGATAGTTTGAAGGTCTCTGTATTCGTAATATATTTTTTTACTTCACGTTTTTTATCTTCAACTAATTCTTCTGTAAATGTATTCCAGTTATCGCAAGTGGGGCATTTACCAAGCCATTTAATCGTTTCGTAACCGCATTCGGAACAGATATATTTAGTTCTAATTTTTGCCAATTTATATTCCTGTTCTACGAATAAAATTAACTGCTACTTGGTCTTCTGAATCGAGAAGCTCCTGAGGAGTGCCTGTGAAATAAATTTTACCATTATGAACCATCGCCACTCTATCGGCTGTATTTCGCACACTTACCATATCGTGAGTAACTACAATCGAAGTAACATCCAATTTATTGGAGAGACTACGGATAAGTTCATCAATTGAATCGGACATAATTGGATCAAGCCCCGTTGTTGGTTCATCATAAAGAATATAATCGGGATTAGTTACTAATGCACGAGCTAACCCGACTCGTTTTTTCATGCCGCCCGAAAGTTCTGACGGTTTTAATTTTTGAGTGCCTGGGAGACCGACTAAATTTAATTTATCTTCTACAATTGAATCAATTTTTTCTTTAGATAAAGTAGAATCATTTTCCACCAAAGGAAGTGAAATATTTTCTTCGACAGTCATGGAATCAAAAAGAGCGGCTCCCTGAAAAAGGAAGCCGAATTTTTTTCTTACATCATATAATTCTTTTTTTGAAAGAGAAGAAATAACTTTTCCTTCAATTTTTACTTCACCTTGATCGGGATCAAGTAGTCCGACAATATGTTTAAGAAGAACCGATTTACCGCTGCCACTTTTTCCAATGATAGCGAGAGATTCCCCTTTATTAATATTTAAATTAATCCCTTGAAGGACTTTATTAGAGCCAAAGCTTTTATGTAAATCAATTATTTCAATCATTCTCTTGAGAAACTATTTCCGGTTTCGTTTTTTTATTTCGTTTAATTAGCATCAATGCAATTAAAACGAGAACAATTACAGCTAAAGTAATGGCAATATAGAGCCAATAACCTGCGAATCCACCCGGGTCCACTTTTTCTTTCCATTGAACGAATCTGCTTTCGATAGTATCTTTCTGTGCTTCGGTAAGTAGATTGTTTTCAATTAGTATGGGTACCCAATTTGGTTTAACCTGCTGAAACCAAACTGAATCAGTAAAAGTATAGAATGTTTCTTTAGATTCGCTTCCTCTTTTTACAGCAAGATTTTTTACTTCGTCATCTATAAAAGTGGTGATACTCTCGGTAAAATCATCGCCATTCTTAAAATTCATTAAAGTAATATTTTTCTCTCTGAAAGCTTGATTAATACTGCTCCAGATTTCGTTATTGATTCTAAAATTCCACTGTCTGAACAGGTCATCAATACTTGCTATCTCTCGTGCCCGATTAGCTTGATTTAAATAAACCTGCGAAAGTTTTGGCCCAATCTGACGCCAAGTTTTAGAAAAATCTTTATACTGCTCTTTCATATCCGAAAGGTCATCGGCGTTTAATGTAGTAACTTTCATAAACTGGATGTTGTCGCCGATAGTTCTTTCAACGTTATAGAAAAGATTACCAGTTTCCACTTTTTTGAAGATAGCAGTTTTTTCGGCATCATTTAAAGATGAAGGAGCGGAAGTAAATTCTTGAAGGAGACTATCTACAATGCCTTTAACTAATTCATCACGCTCTTTAATATTGGCTTTAAGTGAAGCTACTAATCTATTGAGTGAATTGATTGTTGCTTGATCTTTCTTTTGGCTAAATCGAAGGTCTTTAATCTGTACTAAAAGTGATGCATTTTGATCGTTGAGTTCGGTAAGGGCAGTTTTAAGAGTGCCGACTTCGGTCTGCAGATCAACTATCTGAGTAAAATCACCTTTTCTTAATTCAGCGGCTTTTTCGAGTTTTTCTATTGCTGAAGAAAAGTTATCGGGATAAAGAGTTTTATCGAGTAGAGATTTTTGATCAGTAAATTCAGTTTTGAAAGTGGTTATATTTACCACCAAGGCATCAACATCTTCAAGCGATTTCGCATCTTTGATTTTTTGCTCGAGAGATGCATATTTGTTTTTGAAGCTTTGGGTTTTTTCATAATCGGATTGAGCGTTGATTGCGAAAACAAATCCGAATAGTAAAACTATAAGTAGCGATTTTTTGAAAATTGTGAAGGACATGATTATTTCCCCTCAATCCCTTTATTTGTAAAATAAGTTTTTAGTCCATTATCAATTAATTCGATGGAGTTGTTTTTTTGATTCATTATTGGAGACTTCAGACCGGTTAGAGAAACGGGTATAATTTTTTCTACTTTCATTCCGTTTTCTTGAGTCATAAGAACGTAAACATTCTTAAAATCATTTCCGGTAGCGTAATAATAACCTTTTACATCACGGATAAGCCTAAGCTCTTTCCCTGTGAATGCGGTGGAATCCTTAAATTCTTCAGTGTACAGATTTTTTACGTTTATTTTGAAAGTATAACGAGTTTCTGAAACAAAGCCGAAATCGTCAACTTTAAGAACGTTCTCGATGGGCCAGCTATAATCAGCGGGTTGAAGAACAATCGAAGAGCAAGCGGCAGTACCAAGTAGTATGAGAGAAAGAAAAAACGCTTTTGATTTCATTGCAATTTCCTTTTTTATTTAACAAATAAACATAATGAATTGCGAAATGATTTGTTAGATTTGTTTATAAAATAGTAAGGTTTTGGTGATATTCAAAGGAAAAATTGCAAATCCATGGCATGGATTAAAAGGAATTCCGAAAAACATCTGGCTTCTTTCGGTGGCTACACTAATAAATCGATCGGGAACTATGGTGCTCCCATTCCTTGCTCTCTACTTTACAAAAGAGTTGAGTGTATCGGTATCAGAAGCGGGATTAGCTTTTGTTGCTTTTGGACTTGGTGCTTTAATCACCTCTCCATTTGTAGGTCGGTTATCGGATCGCTTTGGACCACTATCGATAATGAAGTTGTCATTATTTACTTCGGGATTGATGCTTTTCTTATTCTCCTTTATAGGTAATTATTATATAGCCCTCGGAGCAACATTTATATGGTCTGCACTTTCGGAAGCATTTCGCCCGGCTAATTTAACCTTTATAAGTAAAGAGACAGATCCTTCGCAGAGAAAAACGGCTTTTGCATTAAACCGTATAGCAATTAATCTTGGTATGAGTATCGGGCCAGTAGTTGGCGGAATATTAGCTTATTACAATTATCATCTCTTATTTTATGTTGATGGAATTACATCGATTTTAGCAGGTGGTTTTTTGCTGATTTCACCTTTTGAAAAATTCCACGTTGAACAAATATCGGAGGAATTGAACCTTTCGCCGCAAAAAATTTATAAAGACAAAAGATTTATCTATTATATGTTGGCATTACTGCCAGTTGAGTTTGTGTTTTTCCAACATCTCGGGGCAGTGCCGATCTATTTTGTAAAAGAGCTCCATTATACCGAAGCTATCTATGGGGTGTTAATGGCGGTTAATACGGGGATAATAATTTTTGTTGAAGTACCATTAAATAGTGCGATGGCTCAATGGCGCGATAGCTCATCTTTAGCATTAGGTTCATTACTCTGTGCAGTCGGCTTTGGTATGATGGCATTCTCGGCGAATATCTATTATTTAGTGCTATCTATAATAGTATGGACATTTGGAGAAATGATTTTCTTTCCTTCATCGGCATCATATTTATCAAATATTGCACCCAAAGATAAAATAGGTAAGTATATGGGATATTATCAAATGAATTTCAGTTTCTCGTTAATGATTGCACCTTGGTTAGGAGCAGTAATTCTCGATTATTATGGTAGTGCGATTTTATGGGGACTTACATTTATAGCTGCAAGTTTTTCAGCGTGGATGTTATATCGACTCAAAATGGAGAAAGTATAATTTTAGATTTTGTTTTAATAAGGGATATATTGTATTTTATTGAGGTTTTATTTTAACAATATAAAAGGGGTGTCAGATGAAAAGAGGAATTTATTATTTAGTAATTTTTTTAGTATTAGCGGGCGGCAGAATAATTTCTGCACAGGAAGATGAACAGGCTACTATGGCAGCATGGATGGAGTATATGACTCCGGGTGATTTCCATGCAGAAATGGCAAAATATACAGGCGATTACTCAACAGAGAACACAATGTGGATGGGACCAGGTATGGAACCACTTAAAGAAAAAGGGGAAGCGAAATTAGAAATGATTATTGGTGGAAGATATCTAAAAACGTCTCACATTGGAAATTTTATGGGAACCCCTTTTGAAGGAGTTGGAATAGACGGATTTGATAATGTTACTAAAGAGGTTACAAGTGTTTGGTTTGATAATATGGGTACTGGAACCATGATAATGAGAGGTTCGTGGGACAAAGCATCGGGAAAAGTTAGCTTAAAAGGGACTACAACAGATCCGGTATCTAAAGCGGCATCAAATGTAAGAGAAATAATTACATATTCAGGTGGTAATAAAATTTTGTTAGAAATGTATAATATGTCGAATGGCTCAGAATATAAAAGTTTGGAAATGCTCTGTACGAAAAAATAAAAGAGAATTGTAATCTTAATTCAATATTCATTTAATTCGGTTACAGTGTATCCAAAAGGATTCTAACCGAGAATAGAAATAATAAAAAATTAATTCATATAACAATTGTTAGAAGTTTAATTAAGGGATTTGCCGTTTTGGGCAGTCCCTTTTTTTATAATAAAAACTGTAACACTTCTTACATTTTATGTTGACATTGTAATAAAAAATCTTTAATCTGTAATTGAAATTACTCCTATCTATTCACTTGAAAGAAATATTACAATGAAAAACAAACGTTTGTTAGAAATATTTCTCGAATTAGTCAATATTGACAGCACCTCCGGTAACGAGAAAGGTGTGTCATTATATATTCAAAGCTTCTTAACCAATCTTGGATTATCTCCATATACTGATAATTCCCAATCAAAAACCGGTAGTAATTCAGGTAATGTAATATGTAAAATTAGGGGTGGAGGGGATTTCCTTCTTTCATCTCACATGGATACTGCTCGTTCAACTATTGGAGTAAAACCGCAATTATTAAATGATCGTATTACATCTGACGGAAATACAGTTCTTGGAGTTGATAACAGGGCGGGAATTGCTATAATTCTTACAGCTCTTGAATATACGCTTAAGAATAAAATCGAAATCGAACCATTTACTGTTGTATTTCCCGTATGCGAAGAAACTACCTTATTCGGCTCACGCTATATGGAGATCGATAGAGAAATAAAGATGGGATTCGTATTTGATTCGTATATGAATACAGGTAAATTTATTGCTTCATCTTATGGTGCTGCCGGATATAAAGTCATTATTAAAGGGAAAGCCTCTCATTCAGGGATTGCACCCGAAGCAGGAATTAATGCAATATCTATTGCTATTAATGCGCTTTCAAAAATTAAAACCGGTAGAATTGATGAAAATACTAATGCGAATGTTGGTCTATTAAAAGGGGGCTCAGCCGTAAACGTTGTACCCGATAACGTTGAGATTGAAGGAGAAGTAAGATCAGTTTATAAAGAAAAAGTTTTGGAAGTTATAGAAGAAACAAAAGAACAGTTTGAAAAAGCCGCAGAAGAATTAGGCGGCAGTGTAGAATTTGTTTGGGTATGGGATTTTATGCCATTCAAACTAAAAGACAATTCTCCCGTTTACCGGAAAGTTAAAAATGCAATAACAAAAAGCGGACTTACACCTGAAGAGAAATTATCTGCCGGTGGAAGTGATGCCAATTCATATAATGGAAATGGCATTGAAGCAGTAAATCTCGGAATCGGGGCACAGAATCCGCACTCCAACGATGAATTTATTCTATATGAAGACTTTGAAAATGCTTTCAAAATAGCTATTGAGTTAATAAAAAAATGAAAATAATCAAACTGTTATTCGTACTCTTTATTACAATTTCATTATCGGTGAACGCACAAGAAAAACCGAAAGGGAATTTATTTATAATCGGTGGCGGCAATAGAGAAGATGTCGTCATGCAGAGATTTGTAGATTTAGCCGGTGGTCCTGATTCCAAAATTGTAATTATCCCAATCGCAAGCGGATATCCAATGGAAGCAGTGGAGCTTCATACCCAACAGATGCAAAGAATCGGGTGCAAGCATATCGATTTTTTAATCTTTGATAAAGCGACCGCTGACGATCCCGAAAACCTAAAAAAACTTGAAGGAGTTAAAGGGATATTCTTTGGCGGTGGCGATCAGAATATTCTTACAAAAGCATTACTGGGAACTAAACTACTCGATCTAATAGAAAATGTTTACCATACCGGGGGAGTAGTCGGTGGTACAAGTGCCGGAGCGGCGGTAATGAGCAAGATAATGATTACAGGCGATGAACTTATGAATAAAGATTCCACTCGCAGCTTTATTACTATCCAAAAGAACAATGTACAAACCGCAGAAGGTTTTGGATTTGTAAAGAATGGAATTATAGATCAACATTTTATAATTCGCAAAAGAGCAAATAGATTAATAAGTGTTTTATTAGAGCATCCTGAGCTACTCGGAATAGGAATTGATGAGCAAACAGTTGCTATAATACGCCCCGATAATAAATTGGAAGCGTATGGCGAAAGCACTATAATGATTTTTGATGCTGAAAAAGCAAAAGATATAAAAACAAATTCAGATGGACTATTTTCAGCTTCAGATATTAAGATGCACATTCTTCAAAGCGGGCAGGTATTCGATTTCAAGAAAAGAGCGGTGATTAAATGAAGTGGAAGTTGAAAGTCCCTAATACATATATATTGATTTTTTCATTGTTGGTAATGATAGCTGCGCTTACCTGGGTAGTACCGGGTGGTGAATATCAGCGGACAGAAGTAAATGGACGCGAAGTAGTAGTCCCAAACTCATTCAAATATATACCGAGTGCGCCACAAGGTATTGATGCCCTATTCACATCTCCTATAAAAGGATTTGTAGAAGCGGCAACAATAATAGCGTTTATATTAATTGTTGGTGGTGCTTTTAATGTAGTTCAAAAAACAGGTGCTATAAATGAGGGCATTTATAAACTTGTAAAAGCTCATGAGAATTCAAAAGCATTGAAGATTCTTTTTATACCGGTACTCATAACAATCTTCTCACTCGGCGGAGCAACCTTCGGAATGAATGAGGAAATTATTCCATTCGTTCTTATAACAGTTCCAATTTGTTTGGCTCTTGGTTACGATTCGATTACCGGAGTAGCAATACCATTAGTTGGTGCGCATATCGGATTCGCAAGTGCATTCCTCAATCCATTCAATGTCGGTATCGCTCAGGGAATTGCAGGTGTGCCACTTTTTTCAGGTATTGAGTATCGATTAATTGTGTGGTTCTTCGCAAATATAACTGCGGTTCTTTTTATAGTTTATTACTTAAAGAAATTAAAAAAGAATCCTTCCATTAGTCCGACTTTTGAAGCAGATAATGAAAGAAGAAGAACTGAGCAATTCGATCTCCTAAAAGGGGGTGAGATAAAAGGGATACTTAACTTAAGACATAAATTGGTACTCGCTACGTTCGTCGTTTCTTTAATAATCCTTGTTGTTGGCGTTGTAGAATTTAAGTGGTTTATTGAAGAGATAGCGGCACTCTTTTTTGTAATGGGGATTGCTGCTGGTATTGCGGGTGGATTAAAAAGCGAGGAATTTGTAAAAGCATTTATTGAAGGAGCAAAAGATTTAGTAGGAACAGCATTAATTATTGCTTTAGCAAGGGCAACACTTGTAATATCAAGAGATGCACATATAATAGATACCTTATTGTATTCGTTAGCTCCATTTGTAGATTCCTCTTCTCCGGTTTTCGCATCGCAAAAAATGTTTTTAATTCAGGCAGTAATAAATTTCTTTATACATTCAGGGAGCGGGCAGGCGGCTTTAACGATGCCTATTATGGCGCCACTTTCTGATATTGTAGGTGTATCTCGCCAGACCGCAATACTTGCATTTCAATTAGGCGAATTAACAAATATTATAATTCCAACTTCAGCAGTAACAATGGGTGCTTTATCTATGGCGAGGGTGCCTTGGGAAAGATGGGCTAAATGGGTTTTACCATTGATGATAATTTTATTTTTGCTCGGCTTCGCTTTATTGGTGCCGCCGAATCTTATTAATTGGCAATAACTAAAATAACAAGGAGGCAGGATGAAAAAATTCATTCACTTTTTTTCAT
>JBAYVI010000058.1:0-18360 GCA_041674625.1 Melioribacteraceae bacterium
GAAGAATATATTAAAAAAATCGATTCACTTGGCGGTATGATTCCTGCAATCGAACAAGGCTATGCTCAGACCGAAATTCAGAGATCTGCTTATAAATTCAATCAGGAATTAGAAGCAAACGAACGAATAGTAGTTAGTTTGAATAAATTTACTGAGAAAGAAGCTCCGAAAGGAAAACTTTTAAGAATCGATGAAAAAGTTCAGCAGGAACAGATTGCATTCTTAAATAAAGTAAAGAGCGAAAGAGACAACTCTTCTGTAAAAGATAAATTGGCGAAATTAAAAACTGCCGCACAAAGTGATGATAACTTAATGCCATTAATTTTAGATGCAGTCCGCGCATATGCAAGCGTTGGCGAAATATCCAACGTACTGCGTGAAGTCTACGGCGAATACAAAGAACATGTAGTTATATAATAAAAGGTAATTGAAATGAAACTAAATAAAATAGAACATATTGGAATTGCTGTAAAAGACATAGATGCTGCAATCAGATATTATCAGAGAGTACTCGGTTTAGAATGTTATAATATTGAAGAAGTAATAGACCAGAAAGTAAGAACTGCATTTTTTATGGTTGGTGAAACAAAGATTGAGTTATTAGAATCACTTGAAGATGATGGACCGATAGGCAAATTTATCGAGAAAAAGGGTGAGGGTGTTCATCATATTGCATTCGCAGTTGATAGCGTTGCAGATTCATTAAAAGAAGCAGACGAGAAAGGTATTCAGTTAATTGATAAAGCTCCTCGCAAAGGGGCAGAAAAAATGAATATTGCATTCTTACATCCAAAGAGTACATTCGGAGTATTAACTGAATTTTGCGAAGAAGGCGAATAAGAAAATAATTTTTAGAATAATAAAGGGACTTAAGGAGTTCAAATGACAATTGAGGAAAAAATAAAAGAGCTGACCGAGATGCGCGCCAAAGCAAGATTGGGCGGCGGCGAAGCTCGTATTAAATCACAGCACGAAAAAGGTAAATTCACTGCCCGCGAAAGAATTGATATGCTTTTAGATGAAGGCAGCTTTGAAGAATTTGATATGTTCGTTTCGCATAGAACTGTTGATTTCGGTCTTGATAAGCAATCATATCTTTCTGATGGAGTTGTTACCGGTTATGGAACAATTGACGGAAGATTAGTATATGTATTTTCTCAAGATTTTACTGTATTTGGCGGATCACTTTCTGAAATGTATGCTCAGAAGATTTGCAAAGTAATGGATATGGCTATGAAAGTTGGCGCACCGGTAATTGGTATTAATGATAGCGGCGGCGCACGTATTCAAGAAGGTGTAAAAAGTCTTGGCGGATATGCTGATATTTTCCAGCGTAATATTATGGCTTCCGGTGTAATACCACAAATTTCTGCAATCTTTGGTCCATGTGCCGGCGGTGCTGTTTATTCACCTGCTCTTACAGATTTTATTATTATGTCTAAAGAAACAAGTTATATGTTTGTTACAGGTCCTAAGGTAGTAAAAACAGTAACTGGCGAAACCGTAACTGACGAAGAGCTTGGTGGAGCGCAGGTTCACGGTTCTAAATCAGGTGTAACACATTTCGTAGCAGATGATGAACAAGAAGGTATCTTATTAATCAGAAAACTGATTAGTTATATGCCACAAAATAATTTAGAAGATCCGCCAGTATTACCTTGTGATGACCCGATCGATAGACTTGATGATCTATTAAATACTATAATCCCAGAGAATCCAAATAAGCCTTATGACGTTAAAGATGTAATACATTCGATAGTTGATTATAATGAATTTGTAGAAGTGCAGAGACATTTTGCCCCGAATATCATTACAGGCTTTTCGAGATTCAATGGTATTCCGGTTGGTATAGTTGCAAATCAACCGGCATACTTAGCAGGTGTTTTGGATATTAATGCTTCTCGTAAAGCAGCACGTTTTGTTCGTTTCTGCGATGCTTTTAATATTCCGATTGTAACATTAGTTGACGTTCCGGGCTTCTTACCTGGTACAGCTCAAGAATATGGTGGGATTATTATTCATGGTGCTAAATTATTATTTGCTTATGGAGAAGCTACTGTTCCAAAAGTAACAGTAGTTCTTAGAAAAGCTTATGGCGGTGCTTACGATGTGATGAGCTCTAAACATTTGAGAGGCGACATAAACTATGCATGGCCTACGGCAGAGATCGCTGTAATGGGTCCAAGAGGTGCTATCGAAGTACTTCACGCAAAGGAATTAAAAACTATTACAGATCCACAGAAAAGAGCTGAATTTGTAAATGAAAAAGAAATAGAATATAAGGCAAAATTTGCAAATCCTTATGTAGCTGCTAAATATGGATATGTAGATGACGTAATAGAACCAAGGAATACACGCTTTAGAATAATTAGAGCATTACAAGCATTGGCGACTAAAAAGGATATTAATCCTCCTAAAAAACATTCTAATCTACCGCTTTAGGAGAAAAAAAAGACAATGACAAAAATAAAAATGAAAAATGTATTATTAATTCTGATTCTTCCGATAATGGCGTTTTTGGTTTCTTCATGCTCTATTGCAGAGAAGAAAACGACAATAGAGTTCGGACTTAAAGTAGGCGAAACCTATTCAATCCAAATATCCAACTCAATTAAAAGTAATGAGGAATTAGATAATACAATAATAAAAAAAGATGAAAAAATAATAGCGGGATATTCTTTTACTCCCACTTCAATCACCCCCGATGGAGAAATTCATTTAAAAGGAGTGATTAGTTTTATTGAGGTTGCAAAAGAAGGCCCATTAGGACAGATAGCATATAATTCACTGGTGGACAGCAATGATATTCCAATAATGGCTAAACCATATTATAATATTCTTAAAAAAGAATTTTCTCTTAAGATACTTAAAGATGGTACTGTAAATGCGGTATATGGAATGGATTCAATATTAGCTCATGCAATGGATGATTTTGAGATTGAAGAACCACAGCTAATTTCTTATTTAGAAGAATCTTTGGAGAATCAATTTAGCAACGAAGTATTATTTGAACAATTTGAAAGAATGTTTGCTGTATTCCCAACTAAGCCAGTTGGCGTAAATGATACATGGAATAAAAGTGTAAAGCTAAGAGCCAAAACTCCATTGAATATAGTTAATGAATATCGGTTATTAGAACGTAATAACGGTGTAGCCATTGTTTCAGTAAATTCAACGATCAAATCTGATAAAGATAGAATAAAGGCAAATCCGAGCAAATATATAGACCAAGATTTAGTTGGTACACAGATTGGTAAAGTTCAGATAGATGAGATTACAGGATGGATAGGAAGAGCTAAATTTGAATACAAAATTCACTCAACAAGAAATAATACACCCACGAAAGAAAATGCAGGAAAGCCTCTTTTGGTTTTAAGTGAAATTGAGATTAAATATGAGCCATTTGCCAGCAGTACATTCAAGGATATCGCCTTTACTCCTGATGCAGTATTAAAGGGCGATGGAATTGGAATGACACTTACCGGAATGGGTGTTGTATTTAGTTCTTTAATCCTTCTTTATATACTCTTTTCAAATATGAGGCGAGTAATAAATTTCCGTTTTACATTTGGGAAAAAAGAAAAAGAAGCTAACGCTGCCGAAGCAAAGCAATTAGAAAAAGAAGAAGCAATGACCGGAGAAATTAATGCAGCAATAGCAGCAGCATTATTTTTCTTATCGCAAGAAATGCATGATACGGAAAATACTGTATTAACAATTAAGAGAGCATCTAAAACATATTCACCATGGAGTAGTAAGCTTTATGGTATTAGACAAAATCCAAGATAATAAACGGATGGAAAAATGAAAAAATTCAAATTTAAGATTCATGGCAATAAGTATGACGTCGAAGTTATAAACGTCGAAGATAATATAGCAGAAATAGAAGTAAACGGAACTACATATACCGTAGAAGTTGATAAAGATTTAAAGCCAGTTAAAACGCCAAAAATGGTTCGTTCTATGGCTGTTCCATCTACAGAAACAGCAAAGACACAGCAAAAGACCAGCAATCCCGCCGCGCCTAAAGGTGTTGGTACTATTAAATCCCCGCTTCCGGGTGTAATACTTAATGTATTAGCAAAGGAAGGACAACCTGTAAAAATAGGCGATCGCATATTAGTTCTTGAAGCAATGAAAATGGAAAACAATATTGAAGCCGATAAGGAAGGAATCATTAAATCGATTAAAGTAAAAGCCGGTGATTCTGTCTTAGAGGGTGATTTATTAGTTGAAATTGGGAGAGATTAATGGAAGGTCTTTATAAATTTTTTGAATACTCAGGATTTGCAAATATAACTCCGGGGCACGTTGTAATGATTGCCGTTGGTTTAATATTTATCTATTTGGCTATCGCAAAAGAGTATGAACCATTATTATTAGTACCAATTGGATTTGGTATAATTGTCGGTAATATCCCTTTCATTGAAAATATAGGACTTCAATTAGGTATCTATGAAAATGGTTCAGTAATGAACTATCTATATTTTGGTGTTTTAAAAGGAGTTTATCCGCCGCTCATTTTCTTGGGCATCGGAGCAATGACAGATTTTTCTACATTATTATCTAATCCAAAATTAATACTCTTAGGTGCTGCAGCTCAAGTTGGTATCTTCTTAACTTTTATGGGTGCCCTTGCACTTGGATTTACTCCTGAACAAGCGGCATCAATAGGTATTATTGGTGGCGCAGATGGGCCTACTGCTATATTTCTTTCATCAAAATTAGCACCTGAATTAGTTGGCGCAATTGCAATATCGGCATATTCTTATATGGCATTAGTACCGGTATTACAGCCGCCAATAATGAGATTGCTTACAACAAAAGAAGAGCGAGTAATAAGGATGAAACCACCGCGTGCGGTTTCTAAAGTAGAAAAAATAATGTTCCCGATTATCGGACTATTACTAACTACATTTATTACTCCGAGTGCATTGCCACTTCTTGGAATGTTATTCTTTGGTAATGTTTTGAAAGAAAGTGGCGTAACAAAAAGATTAGCAGATACTGCAAAAGGATCTCTGATTGATATTGTTACAATTCTAATCGGATTAACTGTTGGTGCATCCACTCAGGCAACTACATTCTTAAGACCACAATCAATATTAATCTTTGGTCTCGGAGCCGTTTCTTTTATGGTTGCTACTGCAGGCGGCGTTTTATTCGCTAAGTTTATGAATCTCTTCTTAAAGGGAGACAACAGAATTAATCCATTGATTGGAAATGCGGGAGTATCAGCAGTTCCTGATAGTGCGCGTGTTTCTCAAATTATTGGTCAAGAATACGACAAAACAAATCACTTATTAATGCATGCAATGGCACCAAACGTAGCGGGAGTAATTGGCTCCGCAGTGGCTGCCGGTATATTAATGAGTTTCTTGCTTCGAGTTCTTTAGGATAAATAATTCCCCTTTAATTTTCCAAATAAAGTTTTATTTTGCTTTATTGATTAACACAGGAAAGTTATGAGGGGAATTTTTTTATCTTTAATTGCATTCTTTTTATTGAATGTAACTTTATATTCGCAATCAGGAGCAGAGTTGTGTTCCTCCACAAAAATAAAATCATACGAAAAATTATTTAAGTCCGACCAGGTAAATTATCCGGGTGATGATAATATCGATATCGCCTATTATAAATTGAATCTGCAATTTTTCTATGATGATAAATTTTTAAGCGGTATTGTAAATATAAATGGCATTTCAAGAAAGGAAAATCTTGGACAGATATTTTTGGATTTAAATCGAACAATGACCGTTCAAAGTGTAGTGTTTGAAAACCAATCTCTTGCAGTAAATCATACTATTCAAAATAGATTATATATTACTCTCCCGACAAATAGAAAATTAAAATATAACGAACCATTTTCTCTCGAAATTAAATATAGCGGATATCCGACAAGTAGCGGTGGGTTTGGGACTATTGCATTTGGTGATAGGGGACTTAAATCGATTTATACTTTAAGTGAGCCTTATGGCTCAAAAGATTGGTTTCCTTGCAAAGATACACCTGCCGATAAAGCCGATTCATCAGATGTATGGATTACCTCTGAGCCATTTTTTGTTTCAGTATCGAATGGTAAGTTGATTGAGACAACTGAAAATCAAGACGGGACAAAAACTTACAAATGGAAAAATCACTATCCGATTGCTCCTTATTTGATATCTGTGGCAATGTCCAATTTCGTAGTTTATAATACAGCATTCAATTATGCAGAAGGTATGTCAATGCCGGTGGTTCATTATATTTATCCTACTACATGGACAGAAAAAACAAAAAGTGATGTGGACAAGACAATCGATATGCTAGGGATTTTTACTGATAAGTATGGAGATTATCCATTTTTAAAAGAAAAATATGGACATGCGCAATTTGGATTTGGTGGAGGAATGGAACATCAAACAGTTTCTTCAATGGGAACCTTTGAAGAAACTGTCGTGGCGCACGAACTTGCTCACCAATGGTTTGGTGATAAAGTTACATGCAAGAATTGGGAAAATATCTGGCTAAATGAAGGATTTGCTACATATTCAGAATCGATCTATTTAGAAGCAAAATATGGACATGCTCTTTTTATGAATGATGTACAGGTAAATATGATGGGAGCAATGAATGCCAATGGTTCATTATATCTTAAAGATATTAGCAATGTTAATGCTATCTTTAATTATAATCGCTCTTATGCAAAAGGAGCTATAGTACTCCATATGCTTAGAGGTGTAATAGGAGATGATAATTTCTTTAAGGTTATGAAAACTTATCACGATAAGCCGGCATTCAGATATGGAGTAGTAACAACTGAAGACTTCCAAAGCGTTTGTGAGGAAGTGAGCGGAATGTATTTAGATTATTTCTTTAGAGAATGGGTATATGGCGAAAATTATCCGAAGTATAATATTGGTTGGAATTATTCATTAGTTCCCGGCACTTCTAAATACAAATTATTATTCAGATTAAATCAGGCATCGAATTATAATCCACAATTTTTTACTATGCCTTATGAATTAAAAATTGATTTCGGAAATGGAAAAGATACTATTGTAACAGGATTTAATTCAGCAAAAGAAGAAGCATTTGAGTTTTATGTTGATTCAAAACCGATTTCAATTACATTCGATCCTAATTCAAAAATATTGAAAGAGGTACTTTCTATTTCTGCAATTAGAGATGAATCCAAACTGCCTGAAGGATATTCATTAAGCCAAAATTACCCTAATCCCTTTAATCCTACAACTACGATTGAGTATTCACTCCCTGCTACCGGAAACGTTAAAATTACCTTATTTGATGCAATAGGAAATGAGGTAAAAGAATTAATAAATAATATTGAAGATGGCGGATATCATAGGATAGAATTAAATGCAGCAAATTTGGCAAGTGGTATTTATATTTACAAAATGGAAATCAATAATTTCATCGATACAAAAAAAATGATTTTACTTAAATAAATTTCTTTATTTTTATGAAAATAAAACGATAATAACTTATGAACTATATTAGCAGAATTGGCGTTGTTATATTAGCAGTAGTTTTATTCACTACAACAAATAGCGAAGGAGCAAAATTGTTTGTAAAAGAAAGGTTTGTATCAAAAGATACTATTCAATTTATACAAAGACAGAAAGAACTTGATAGGATTTATTCTGATAAAAAATTAGGTTCATTTTTAGAGAATGGGAAAACAGTATTTAGATTATTTGCTCCATCGGCAATTGAAGTAAAATTACTAACTTTCAAAAAAATCGATAGCGAAAAATCCAAAGACTACACAATGACTAAAGATGAGAACGGCGTTTGGGAAGTTTCAGTTGATGGCAATTTATGTGGTACATTTTATGGATATAAAGTATTTCATACCGAGGAAGACTTAAATAGCGTGAAACCGTTATGTATAGACCCTTATTCAAAATCAGTCGCTACATATACAACTTACCGTAACCCAAGGAAATCGATCGTCTACAATAAAGATTATAATTGGGAAGGTGATACTTGGATACAGAGAGATTGGAGAGACCTGATTATATATGAAATGCACGTTAGAGATATGACTATTCATTCGAGTTCGGGAGTAAATGAAAAGGGCACTTACAAAGGATTAGTAGAGAAGAAAAGAACCGGCGGATTAGATTACTTAAAAGCATTAGGTGTGAATACGGTGGAACTTCTTCCTGCTCAAGACTTTGGGTATATTGAAATACCATTTAAAGATTCTGTTGCAGGACAATTTAACACTTGGAATCCTTATGAAAGAAATCATTGGGGATATATGACAGGCGCCTTCTTCGCTCCGGCATCTTATTATAGCCAACACTCAAAAGAGCTTAAATGGAATAAATGGATGGGCACTGATTCAAAACAGGTTACTGATTTTAAGGATATGGTAAAGGGATTGCATAAAGAAGGCATTGCCGTGATGATGGATGTGGTTTATAACCATTTATCAGAATATGAGATTGGTAACCTTAAAGAGATCGATAAAGAATACTATTTTAGATTGGATAATAAAGGGAATTGTATTGCAGTAAGCGGATGTGGCAACGATCTGAAAACTGAACGCAAGATGACAAGAAGACTTATAATCGAAAGCATCCTTTATTGGATGAAAGAATATCATGTAGATGGATTTAGATTCGATCTTGGTAAAATGATAGATTGGGAAACTATTGAAGATATTATTCACGAAGCAAAAAAAATAAATCCAAGTGTTGTATTCGTTTGCGAACCATGGGGTGGTGGATATGACCCACAAGGATTTTCTTTAAGAGGTTGGGGTGCTTGGAACGATCAAATTAGAAATGGCATAAAGGGAGAAAATCCTTTTACTGATCTCGGCTGGATTTTTGGCAAATGGCAGGGCAATAATAATCTTGTAAGGATTAAGAGCTATGTAAACGGAACTTTAATGCGAGATACTCTTGGTCTATTTATGAAAAAAGAGCATTCTGTTAATTATCTTGAATCTCACGATGGGTATACACTTGGTGATTTTATTCGGTTGGGGCTTAATGATGTTGCGCCGGATCAGATTATTAAAAATCGAGATAAAAATGCAAAACTTACTCCGGAGCAATTAAAGTTAAATAAACTCGCTGCTTTATTTTTATTGACTTCGCAAGGAATGACTATGATTCATTCGGGACAGGAATATGCTCGTTCTAAAGTAATTCCACATAACATAAAAATTCAAGATGAACATAAAGGCAGGATAGACCACAATTCATACAATAAGGATAATGAAACAAATTACATCAATTATAAACATGCTGCTACTAATCAAGAATTATTCGATTACTATAAAGGATTGATTAAGCTTCGTAAGACATATGGTGCTTTCAGACATGCAGAATATGACCAAATTAAGTTTGGGGATAACAAAGAAACTCCGTTCGCATTCGGATATTTACTTGAGCATGAAGGAAATGCCTTTATTGTAGCATTTAATGCAGATAAAGATAAAAGTGTGAGTTTTGATCTCCCACAAGGAGAATGGCAGGTGCTTGTAAATAAAGATAAAGCAGGAGTGGATGTAATTAACAATGTATTCTTTAAGATTGATTTAGACCCTTCAACAGGAATGGTACTAAAAAAACAAAATTAAGTATTATAAATAACTTTACGTAGAGATTTTTCGATAGAGGATTTAAAGACTGAAAGATTAACGGGTTTTGTAAATATAAATTCAATGCCCAAGTCTTTATATCCTTTTTCTATTTTCGGAGTTACATCACTACTAAGAACAATTATAGGTGGTTTAATTTTAAATTCGGAAATTGATACTTGCTTTACTAAATCCATTCCGGTCATAATCGGCATTTGATGATCGGTGATAACTAATGCGGGTGAATTTGATTTAATAAGATTAAATGCTTCCCTGCCGTTTTCAGCTTCAATAATCGTATAATCAGGAATAATATTTTTAAGAATTTTGGTATAAAGTAGACGGTCTGCTTTTGTATCATCAACAAGAAGAATAATTGTAGAAGAGACAGGTAAAGTAAAAATAAATTCAGATCCTTTACCAATAACACTTTCCACACGAATTTCTCCGCCATGTTTTTTAATTATATCATGAACTAATGATAGACCAAGTCCGGTTCCTTTTTCACCTGAAGTACCGGGAGTAGTAAATTTTGCATCAACTTTGAAAAGTTTTGCAATATCATCTTTTTTAATACCAACGCCATTATCTTTAATTCTAAATTCAATTTTATTTTTATCACTTGAAGGAGCGGCTGAGATAGAGATTGTACCCTCTTTTCTTGTAAATTTAATTGCATTAGAGATAAGGTTATTTACTGCCTGAGAGAATAGACTTTCATCTGCATGAATAAATAGTTCTTTAGGAAAATTTAATTCAAGTGTAATATTCTTTTGAAGTGCAGCTCCACCAAGTACTTTTAGAGATTTTTCAAAAAGGTCTTTTGAACTGATTCGTTCCGGTTCAAATTTTATTCTGCCGGTTTGGATACGCGTATAATCTAAAAGAGAATTTACTAATGAGAGCATGCTCTTGGATGATTCTTGAATAAAATTTATATATTCTCTTCGTTTTTCTACATCAATATTTTCTTCATTCAATAAAATATCGGTGAATCCAAGTATAGAACTAAATGGTGTTCTAAGGTCATGTGAAATAATAGAAATAAATCGGTCTTTTGTTTCATTTAGTTCTTTCAAATTTTCGGTAAAAGTTTTCAATTCATCGTCAGCTTTTTTGCTAAGAGAAATATCATTAATAATTCCAAATGCATTAAAAACGTTCCCTTTGGAATTTCTTACGACCGATATTTTATTTCTGATCCAAACTGTTCCACCGAATTTATCTAATATTCTATATTCAAAAACTTGATTATCTATCGAGATATCATCGAAAAATAGATTTTGCTTATTTCTAATTTCTTCCAAATCATTAGGGTGAATAATATTAAACCAAAGATTATTATCAGTTATAAATTCATCAGGTGAATACCCTGTAATTTTTTTTATTGCCGAAGTATAAAGAACAGTCTTTAGCTTATTATCAATTCTTTCGGCAACCCAAAACGATTCATCTATATTATTGGCAAGGTTTCTATAACGTTCTTCTGATCTTTTAAGAGCATCTTGAGCTTTTTTTTCTTCTGTTATATCTCTAATAATCCACACTGAGAAAATCTCTTTTGAAACATCATATATTGAAATAGAGACTTCTGCTATAAAATTTGTACTGTCGGTTCGAATAGCATTAAACTCAAAACGAGGAGGAATTTCAATTCCCTTATTTATGCTATTTAAATAATTTCTCATACTTGAACGGTCATTGGAAGCAACAAATTCAATAATATCTTTACCAAGCGAAGTGCCGGCACTTTCGAGACCGAACATGCTTACAAAAGAATCATTAATAATTACTAATTTACCGTCTGAAACGAGAGCAATACCATCTTTAGAAGCTTCAAATACTGAACGAATAAGTAAAAGATCTTTTTCGGCTTCTTTTTGTAAGGTAATATCAGTTAATATCGCATTAAAATAGATTGGCTCGCCTGCAAGATTATATGAAGGTGTGAAGCTTGCAAGAACAATTATCTTTTTTTTATCAAAAGTTATTAATGGTAGTTCAATATTTTGATCTCGACCATTAAAAAGATCACCAAATTTTATTTTGTTTTTTTCTATGTAAAAGGGTTCAATATAATCTGTGAAATTTTTTATCTTATCCGGTTTTTGATCCGGTGTAAATCGTTCATTAAAAAATGGGTTCGAATAAACAATTTCTCCATTTAGATCGAGTATACAAATAAACTCATGTGAATTAATAACAATATTTCTGAACTTTTCTTCTGAATTTCTAAGCTCTCTTTCTAACCGATATCGCTCCGTAATATCAGTACAAAGGGCAACAAGCATTTTCTCATTATCAGAAGCAATAGGAGCGAGACGAACCAAAATTCGTCTTTCGTCATTAGGATCGTTATTCTGTTTTAATTGCCCTTCCCATTTTCCGGTTAAAGCCACTTCTTCTACGATACTTTCAAAAAATAGTTTTCCAAGCTGTGGGATTACTTTTCCAATAAATTGATTAAAAACCTGACTTTTATTATAATCAAATAATTTAGTTGCTTTTTCATTCCAATAGATAACGTTGCCAGAATTATTCAATCCAATTACAGCATCAACTATTGTTGTAACGATTTCATGATACTTCCTAAGCTCGCTAACTTCTTTAATGGTTTGATTGGAAGATTTTACTTCTTCAGAAACATCTTTACCAACAATAAAAACTAATTCAGTATGGGATAATGAATCGAAGACTGGGATAATATTTAAATCAATAAAATAATCGCGAAAATTCATGGGAAATGAAAATTGCTGCTTAGAAGGAGACTTTGATTTTGCAGTTGAAAGAATCAATTGCTTCAATTCGGAATTTGTAATCTTTTCATTTACTGTTTTTATCTGTTCCTGAGGTTTTTCTATAAAATAATCGAATAAAAAATTCGATGAATTGGATTTGAATTTTATGTTCAAATCAAGATCGCAAATCATATAGTAATCTGAAAGTGAATCTATAACGGAGATTAAATAATCATTAGCATTAATTAATTCAGTAGAATCAGGTTTATCAATTTTTATATCTTCGACAATAAGGATTCCACCCTGGAACTCCGTACTTACAAAGAAAGAAACCCCTTTAACAATTACAGAGAAAGACCCTCCTTTAGCAGTAGGTTTTTTGAAAAAAGTAAATTCAAAATCTTCCGCAAATTGGAGTGAATTTAATTTTTCATTTAGATCGGTTCTTTCAAATAAGGGGATTTCTAATATAGATTTACCAAGAATCAAATCGGAACTATATTGAATAACACCTGGGAACCTGAAGAAATTTTTATTAATAAATGATATTTTCCAATCCTTCTGGAAAAAGATAATACCCAGCGGAAGGGAATTAAAAAATTGCCTTAGCTGTTCGTCAGACGATATATTCTCTATAATACTATTTTTATTCATTTTTATTTGACTAGGAACTAAATGTAATTATTAATTTCATCAATAATCTTATCTGTCGCTCCGATATTTTCTAAAACATAGTCTTTACAAATCGTACCCATTTTTTCTTTCAGTTCTTTATCCTCAAAAATAGACCTAATAATGCGATAACATTCTTTCTTATTATTGATAACCTTCGCTCCATTTAATTCAACAAGTTTAAGTGCTTCCTGAGAGTTTTCAATTTTCGAGCCAAAAATTACTGGAATTCCATAAACTGCTGGTTCGAGAACATTGTGAATTCCTTGCTTAAAACTGCCTCCAACATAAGCCGCATCAGCATAAGAATATAAGGTAAGCAAGATTCCAATAGAATCAATTATAATTATCTTCTCATTTTGATAATTGTTCAGAAATGAGAAACGAATTGCAGTAGCTTTATTTATTAGTGAATGTTCTAATTTTTCGAGATGCATTATAGTAGGCTCGTGAGGGACAATAAAAACAATTACAGAAGGATCATATTGTAATAGTTTGAGAACTGCCGGGAGCACAACATCTTCGTCACTTTCCCAAGAACTGCCAACCACAAAAATTTGTTTATCTCCGAATAAACCATCTTTGAATAATTTTTTATTTTTTGCAGCTAAACTTTTTTGATATACACGGTCGAATCGTGTATCACCAACAGATTTGACAACTTCCTTTCTGATTCCGAAATCAAGAAAATTTTTCTTATCAAGTTCTGATACAGTTAATATCTTAGTGAATCCTTTGAATAAAAATCTATGAAAATCGAGTAGTATCGGTAATTTTCTTTTGCTCGATTCTTTCATAGTAGCATCTACAATAAAATGGGGTACTTCTCTTTTATCTAATTCCCAAAGAAGATTAGGCCAGAAATCATACCGCATAAAAATCACTAAATCCGGTCTTACGAGATTTAGTATTCTTTGAGCATTATCTTGCGTATCAATTGGCAGATATGATATTACATCAAGATAAGGATATTTTATGGAATTTCGGTAACCGGAAGGAGAAAAGAAGGTAACAAATATATTTATATCATACTTTTTCTTAAGTTGTTCAATGATCGGTTTTGCCTGCTCAAATTCACCCATTGAAGATGAATGAAACCAGATCATTTTTTTCTTTCTATCCATTCCGGTTAGATTGAGAATTAGATTTTCAAAAAGTTTCTCTCTATCGGCAACACCGATTTTAATTTTTTGATTAAAAAAGGGACCAATCCAAAAGAAAAGTTTGAATATCGGCACGAAGAAAATATTATAAATAATAGTCCAGAGTTTTGACATTAGATTTCCATAAATTCAATTATTTTTTTATACACTAATGACGGCATTAATTTCATCATACAATTAAAATGTTTTTTAGGGCATTCCTCTCTTCCATAGTGACTGCAAGGCCTGCAAGATAAAGAATTATTTTCTAACAATAAATTTTTGTTCTTATATGGGGCAAAACCAAACTCCTTTACTGAAGAACCGAAAAGAGCAACAACAGGTTTTTGCATTGCAGAAGCAACATGCATTAACCCGGAGTCGTTAGTTATAACAAATTTACATTCATTGATATATCTACCTGTCAATAATAAATCATTATCATTGCATAGATTTAAAGAACCGGGAATTTTGTTTTCTAATTCTCTGCAAATCATCTTATCAGATTCACCGCCAAATAAAATTATATTAAATCCCTTTGCAGAAAAGAGATTACCTAACTCGGCGAAATAGTTAATAGGATAACGCTTAGTAAAATGACGCGAGCCGGGGCACAAACCAATATAATTTCCTTTTTGTAAATCCATGTATCCAAAATCTCCGAGGTACAAGTCTAATCCCTTTTCATCAAGCGATAAATCAGGAATGGAGGCGGAATACATCTCAGGAATTTGTAAAATTTCTTTATATAAATTGATTTTGAAATTAACTAACATGAATTTCTTTAATTGCGGCTTTCGAAAACTATATACTTTAGTTGTTCCATTCCCTGATTTTTTCTTGGAAACGATTTTACTACTTAAGAGGTTATTTTGCAAATCAATAATTATGTCGAAATTTGTTTTTGTATCATAAGAATCGAGGAAAAGCAAATTATTGATACACGGATTAAATTTTAGTGCATCGGAATACTCTTTTTTCATTAAGAAATCTATTTCAGAATCAGGATATTTATTTTTAATACTTCTGATTATAGGAGTGGTAAGAAGGATATCACCAAGAGCACTGAAACGAATAATCAATATTTTCTTTACATTTGACATAATTACCAAATAGTTAAGTAACAAAAATAAATAAAATTAGGCGTTTGTTATAAAGAAAACCTATACTTATTTTTAAGAAATAAAAAAGGAGACTAAATGACAACATTACCATCATCCGGATTTAAGCCTGCAAATGCGGATTCTTTAGAAAGTAAGATAGATTCTATTGTAGAATCTCTAAATGAATATATTCCGATAAAGAATGAAAGAGTGCGACTTGCATTCAATTTATATAAATTCTTAAAAGGTGAAGGAGACGGACCTGAAACGGTTGTATCATCCGCCAAAATCAGATTCGAAAATATATCAAAAGAAGACTTAGTAAATAAGATTAATGAGAAACTAAAAGAAGCTTCTTTAATTTAATCGTCTTCATCAGACATGAATTTTTGAACTAATTCAACATCTTCTTTACTTCCCATATAAACGGGAGTTCTTTCATGTAAAGAAGTGGGTTTTAGTTCAAGAATTCTTTTTTTACCACTGATGGCAATACCGCCAGCTTCTTCAATAATAAATGCGATAGGATTGCATTCATAAACCAACCGCAATTTGCCCTTGGGATTTCTTTGATCGCCTGGATACATAAAAATACCGCCATATAAAAGAGTTCTATGAACATCTGCCACCATAGAACCAATATATCTCCCTTGATACGGCTTACCTTCATATAAATTTGATTGTAAATATTTTATATAATTTTTCAATCCTTTATTCCAATGGAAATAATTTCCTTCATTTACTGAATAAATTCTTCCATTTGAAGGGATTTTAATATTATCGTGTGAAAGAATAAATTCACCAAATGCCGGGTCTAATGTGAAACCGTGAACTCCATGTCCGTGACCGGCAGTATAAACAAATATAGTACTTGAACCATAAACAATATATCCGGCTGCAACTTGTTTATAACCCTCTTGAAGACAATCTGTTAAAAGCCCGGGAGAACCTTCAGGAGATTCTCTTTGGAAAATTGAAAAAATAGTACCTATACTCACATTAGCATCAATATTAGAGCTACCATCGAGAGGATCGAATAAAAGTACATATTTACCGACTTTCTGATGAGGCGGAAGATGAATAATTTCCTCTTCTTCCTCGGAAGCAAAAACGCAAAAATGACCGATATGATCGAGTGCTTTAAGAAGTATATTATGTGCGAACATATCGAGTTTTTTTACTTCATCACCAGATTCATTTGTACCGCCCGTATAACCGATGATATCAGCAAGTCCAGCTTTGTTAACTTCTAATGAGATTAATTTACAAGCAAGCCCGATTTGGTTCAAAATATCAGAAAGTTCACCGGTAGCTTCCGGATGATCTTTTTCTCCTTCGAGGATATGGCGTGGAAGTGTCATAAACTTTTTCTTAGACATATTAACTCCTATGCGGTTTTTGTAATCTCTTGGTCTTTATATTGAAGCTGATACAACTTATAATAAATTCCTTTCTTAGTCAAAAGCTCCTGATGTGTACCAATTTCTCTTACCTCGCCTTTATGCATAACGATAATTTTATCTGCATTTTGAATAGTCGAAAGTCTATGTGCTATAACTATTGAAGTCCTGCCTTTAAGAAGTTTCTCAATAGCATTTTGGATAAGGATTTCAGTTTCTGTATCAATGCTGGAAGTTGCTTCGTCTAAGATAAGAATTTGTGGATTATAAGCAAGTGCCCTTGCAAAAGAAATTAATTGCTTCTGTCCAACACTTAAAGTGGCACCCTTTTCTTTTACTTCTTCATTATAACCATTTGGAAGTATAGAAATAAATTTATCAGCACCTACAATTTTAGCTGCGTTTATTATTTCTTCATCAGAAATATCATCAGAGCCAAGTGAAATATTAGATTTAACCGTACCGGAAAAAAGATAAACATCCTGAAGAACAATTGATATATGTTTCCTTAATTCCCTTTTATCAAGTTTACTAATATCCATTCCATCCAATAGAATAGTACCTTTTTGAATATCATAAAAACGAGTAAGTATATTTATCAATGAGGTCTTTCCTGCTCCAGTAGCGCCAACAATAGCTGCTGTCTGTCCAGGCTCAATAGAAAAATCTATATCCTTAAGAACATAATTTTCATCGTTGTATGCAAACCATACATTCTTAAAATCGATTCTGCCTTTTACATTTTTAATCGGAGTAGGGTTATCGACATTTTTAACAAAAGTTTCATCATCCATTAATTTGAAAACTCTTTCCGAAGAAGCCATTGCAGATTGAAGAATATTATATTTTTCCGAGAGATCGCGAATAGGTCTAAAAAACATTTCTGTATATTGAATGAATGCGAAAAGGATACCAAGAGTCATAGTATTTTCTAAATACTTACCACCACCATACCAGATAATAAGAGCAATAGCTATTGAGCTTAATAATTCCACCCCCGGAAAAAATATTGCATAATAAAAGATCGATTTTATATTCGCAATTTTGTGATCTCCATTTATGCCGGAGAATTTATTTAATTCATCTTTTTCTTTTGAAAATATCTGAGTGATATTCATTCCTGTAACGTGTTCTTGCATATACGAATTAAGACGAGCGAGATGAAACCGTGTATCTCTATATGCTTCTCTTACTTTTCTCCTGAATAAAAATGTCGCATAAATTAGAACAGGCAATACGGCAAGAGTTACTAACGACAAATCCCATGACATATAAAACATAAATATAAAAATCCATATAATCGTAAATACATCACTGAATACGGTAACAATACCGGAGGAAAACATTTCATTGAGAGATTCCACATCGTTTGTAACGCGTGTAACTGTACGCCCGACTGGTGTTTTATCAAAGAATTTTAATGCTAATTTTTGAACGTGAGAAAAAAGCTTTACTCGAAGATCATATACAATCTTCTGTCCCATATACTCGGTGTAATATGTTAAAAAGAATTGAACTACTGCTTGAAAAACTAATGATAGTAATAATAAAAGAGTAATATTTAGTAGAGTATTATAATCTTTCTGGACAATACTCTGATCGATTGCAATATGAACAAGGTAAGGACGAACCGGACCTAATGCTGCAACCAATATATTAAGTATTATAGCAAGGGCTACATATTTCTTATATGGCTTAATATACTCA
>JBAYVI010000059.1:0-18319 GCA_041674625.1 Melioribacteraceae bacterium
TCCCGAAACAATTATATCAGCTTCGGTTACATCAAGTTTTGAATCGGATTTTACGATTTCAGAAACTCTTACTGATAAATCTAAATCATCCACTTTCTTTTCAATTATTTCTGCAATTGATTCTGAAGTTTTGTTTGCCGGGAAAGTATTAGGTCTTATAGTGATAACATTTACTTTACCTTTTAATTCAGCAGTCATAAATGCTTTCCCTGCATAAACAGGGCGGGTAACCTTTACTATATCATTTTCTATTTCTAATTGTGTACAATCTATTGCTAAGGCACCATCATTCAAAACTGCAATTAATGGACTTAATTCCTTACCCATAGCTGTATTCGTAAAAAGCACTAAATTGTTTCCGTTTTCTTTTATATGATTACTAACTATTTTTTTAAAGGCAGATGAAGAGTATAATTCTAATTCGGAATTTTTATAAAAATAAGCTTTAGAAATGCCATAATTACCGACTTCGTTTAAGTTAGTTATCTCATTCCCAATTGCCAAAGCTTCTACCGAAGCATTTAATTTTTGGGATAATGTGAATGCATAAGATGCAATTTCAAAAGAAGATTTTTTTATTAATCCATTACGCTGTTCTAAAAAAACTAAAATTTTATTTTCCATAATATCTCCTATATAACCTTTGCTTCTTCTTTAAGTAAACGGACTAATTCGGCAGCAGCAGAAGCATCAGTCCCAATAATTTTCCCGGCTTGTTTAGGGGCAGGTTTTGTGAACTTATCAATAAATAACTTGCTTTCAAACTGTGCAGGTGTTTTCTCTGCAATCACTTTTTTCTTTGCAGCCATAATCCCTTTTAATGATGCATATCTTGGTTCGTTCAATCCTTTTTGTGCTGTTATCACCACTGGTAAAGTAGTAGAAACAATTTCTTTGCCACCTTCAATTTCACGCTCGGCGATTACTGCTTTATCTGTAATGTCTAATTTTGTTACAACTGAGACACAATTATAACCAAGTAATTCAGCGGTCAACTGTCCTATGATTCCATTATCATAATCAACCGATTGTTTTCCGAAAAGAACAACATCAGCATTTAATGTTTTTATTTCTTCAGAAAGTCCGAAAGCTATAGCCATTGAATCTCTATAAGTATCATCTTTTAATAAAATTCCATTATCAGCTCCCATAGCGAGTGCTTTCTGAATCGATTCTTTATTCTTATCGCCTCCGAGACTAATAATATCTACTTCACCGCTGAATTTTTCTTTTAATTTTAATGCCTCTTCAATTGCAAATTCATCATACGGATTTAATATATATGTTACTCCTGCTTGTTCAACTGTTTTCCCATCTAAAGAAACATTGATTTTAGATGCTGTATCAGGGACATAACTTACACAAACAACTAACTTCATTAAACCTCCATTTTGCTTATATTCTATTTCTGTAATATACTAAAATTTATTTTTGTGCTTCAATTTCATAAATTTGGGTTATGATGAAAAATAATATTAGAATGCAATTAGAACCGGGGCAGTTTGAATCTGAATTTAATGAAGATTCGACTGAAACTCTTACTCCCTACAAAGTAATTTTATTTAATGATGAATGGCATACATTTGACGAAGTGATTGAACAGTTAATAAAAGCAATCGATTGCCCATATGAAACTGCACGGAACTTCGCATTTGAAGTACACGTTAAGGGGAGGGCAATGGTCTTTTCAGGAGAATTAGCTAAATGCCTTAAGGTAAGCTCAATTCTCGAAGAAATTGCACTTCATACTCAAATAGTCGCTTAAGTTACTCTTATTTTAGATATATTTATTAATTAATTATTAACAAAAAAGAATTTATATGCAAATAGGTTTAGTAGGTTTACAATATTCAGGCAAGACAACACTTTTCTCAACATTGGCAGGTTTACAATTAGACCTTTCGACAGTAAAAGATGAACAGTCGATCGAAATGGTCAAAGTTCCCGATCTTAGATTGGACAATCTTTCAAAATTGTTTAATCCCAAGAAACAGGTTAATGCCACAGTTGAAGTAATTGATATACCTGGGCTTAGAATGTCGGATGATAATAAAGTAAAAATTACCTCTACATTCTTAAATAGTGTTAGAAATAATGACGCACTTTTTTATATTATAAGAAATTTTAAGAATGAAGCTGTCTCGCATCCGATGACAAGTATTAATCCTGCTCGTGATATCGATTTTTTAGAGGTCGAATTTCTTCTATCAGATTTAGCTTTTCTTGATAGCCGTATAGATAAGCTAAAAAGAGAAATACTAAAATTGAAGGATGATAAGTTAAAACGGGAATTACAATTAATAGAAAAATGTCATGCACATGTAGAAAGTGAATTGCCCCTTCGAACCATGGAATTTGATGAGTATGAGCTAAAAATTCTTTCCGGATTCCAATTGCTTACAATTAAGCCATTAGCAATTGCTGTAAATTTTGATGAAGATTCTGTAGAAGAAGTCGATTCAATCATTAGTGAATTACAAGAAAAATATTCTAAATCTAATGCAGTTATTATTCCATTTTTCGCTAAAATAGAAAATGAATTAATTAATCTCGAAGAGGCTGATAGGGAAGCATTTATGACTGATTTTGGAATTAAAGAATCTTCTTTATCACGTATAATTCGTACATGCTATGAGCTTCTTGGTTTGCAAGCATTTTTTACTGTCGGTGAAGATGAATGCAGAGCGTGGACAATAAGAAAGAATTTTACAGCTCAACAATCAGCCGGAGTAATTCATAGCGATTTCTTTAATAAATTTATTAGAGCCGAAGTTGTCCATTATGATGATTATATTTTATATGGCTCTATGAGCAAATGTAAAGAAGCTGGAAGCTGGAGATTAGAAGGCAAAGAATATATTGTTAAGGATGGGGATATCCTTAATATTCGTCATAGTTAAAAAAATTGGAGAATTAAAATGTCAAAAACAATTGAAGGATTAAATCCGCAATTATTATGGGAACGATTTGAAGAAATTAGTGATATTCCACGTCCGTCAAAACATGAAGAAAAAGTTGTTGAGTACTTAAGAAAATTTGCAACGAAAAATAATTTGGTTTATAGGGAAGATTCAGTTGCTAATATTATTATGGAAGTACCGGCAACAAAAGGTCTTGAAAATAAACCAACCATAGTTCTACAAGGTCATATCGATATGGTTTGCGAAATGAACAAAGGCACTGAACATGATTTTATGAAAGATCCGATAAAATTAATCAGTGAAGATGGTTGGATAACTGCAGATGGGACTACATTAGGCGCAGACAATGGTATAGGTGTTGCAGCAGCTTTAGCGGTTGCGAATGATAAAAGTTTTGAACACGGACCTATTGAACTATTATTTACCGTAGATGAAGAGACCGGTTTAACAGGAGCAAATAATTTAGAAGCTGGTTTTGTAAAAGGAAAAATACTTCTCAATTTGGATTCAGAAGAGGATGGAGCTTTTTATGTAGGGTGTTCCGGGGGACAGGATACTGTCGGCACATTCAAATGTGAGTACTCTGATGTACCAAAAGGATTTGAAGAATATGAAATTTTAATTGGTGGATTAAAGGGTGGACATTCTGGACTAAATATTTCTGATGGAAGAGCAAATGCAATTAAAATATTAGCCCGTCTATTAGATAAATTTAAGGAAATTCCTTATTCAATTAGTTCAATTAATGGTGGCTCTAAAAGAAATGCTATTGCAAGAGAAGCAGAATTGAAAATTTTTATTGAATCTGCAAATTTAGAAAAAGTAAAAAAATATATTGAAGAATTTAAGCTTGATTATATATCTGAGTTTACTCCAAAAGACCCACAAATTACTATTTCCTTAAAGCAATTAGAAATTAAATCAGAAAAAGTATTTTCTAATACATTTACTAAAAATATTCTAAGCGTAATTTTTGCAATGCCACATGGTGTTATAGCGATGAGTCAAGATATTCCGAACTTAGTGGAAACATCTACAAATCTTGCTACTGTAGTTTATGAAAACGATGAAATTAAAATTGGGACAAGTCAGAGAAGTTCAATTGAATCAGCTAAAAAATATGTAGCTTCTTCGGTAAAAGCTGTATTTGATCTTGCAGGTAGCAAAGTAACAGTTGGGGACGGTTATCCCGGATGGAAACCAAATATGAACTCTGCTGCGTTGATAAAAGCAAAATCTGTTTATGAAGATAATTATGGTAGTGTACCTGAAATTAAAGCTATCCATGCAGGTTTAGAATGCGGTATTTTAGGGAGTAAATATCCCGGTTTAGATATGTTATCATTTGGTCCAACTATCGAAGGTGCTCATTCACCTGATGAGCGTGTAAATATAAAAGATGTAGAAAAATTCTATAATTTATTAAAATTAATTTTGGTAGAATTTACTAAAAACTAAATAAATGTGTGTGAAATGAAAAGAGAAATCAAATTAAATAAAGTACCTAATATTATTTCGATTCAAGATATGGTGCTTAATTCAGCTCGTGAATTTGGATCAAAACATGCTGTTGAAGACCTTAATAATACTCCTATTAATCGGTTAACGTTTTCAGAGCTTAAACATAATATTCTGAAATTTGGAAATGCCCTAAAGAAATTGGGTCTTAAAGAAAGAACTCATATTGCACTGATTGGTGAAAACAGAGTTCAATGGTCTTTAACTTTTCTAACAAGCATGTGTTTTAATTATGTAGTAGTTCCGATTGATAAGAACTTAACTCAAAACGAAATCATTAATATTATTCACGAATCAGATTCTGAAGTTATTGTATTTGCTGGTACTTTTTCAAGTATGATAAGTGAATCAAAAGGTTCTTTAAAAAAGCTGAAACATTTTATTTGTATGGATGAAACTTTTGAAGACAAGTCGTTTCTTAATATGGTTGAAATGATGAGAAAAGCTGATGCAGCTTATGAATCTGATTTACCAAAAATTAATCCCGATGATTTAGCAGAGATTATTTTTACTTCAGGTTCATTAGGCAGGGCAAAAGGAGTAATGCTTACTCAAAAGAATCTCGCTTCTAATTTAGTAGATATGGTAAGTATGCTTTTAATTGATTCCAACGATCGTTTCCTTTCTGTATTGCCAATTCATCATACTTATGAATGTACTTGCGGAATGTTATGCCCATTATATCGAGGCGCATCTATCTATTATGCACGCTCTTTGAAAACAGTAGTTGATGATATTCAAAAAGTTAAAGCAACAATTTTGCTTGGTGTTCCTCTTCTTTTTGAAAAAATGTTTAAACGAATTGTGAAATCAATTAATGAAGATAAAGTTAAATCCAAAATTGTACCTCCATTGGTTAAATTGACAAATGTTTTTTCCCAATTTGGAATGAAAGATGTGAAGAAAAAAGTGTTCTCTGAATTACATTCAAAATTTGGGGGAAGTGTAAGAATGTTTATTGCCGGTGGTGCTGCCCCGGACCCATTGGTAGCCAAAGGACTTCGTGAGTTTGGTTTTAATTTTATTCAAGGATATGGTTTAACCGAGACTTCACCAATTGTAGCATTAAATCAATTCAATAATTTTAAGGACGATGCCGCTGGAATCCCTTTAACGCGAGTGGAAGTAAAGATTCATAATCCGGGAGAAAATGGTTCAGGCGAAATATGGGTTAAGGGTCCGAGCGTAATGCCCGGTTATTATAAAAATGATAAATTAACTGCTGAAGCTTTTGAAGATGGTTGGTTTAAAACCGGTGATATTGGTTTTGTTGATGAAGATGAATTTCTTCATATTAATGGCAGAAAAAAGAATGTTATTATTTCTAAGAGTGGAAAAAATGTGTTTCCCGAAGAGATTGAGGATTTACTAAATCGAAGTCCTTATATATTAGAATCAATGGTATTTGGTCAAGATGATGAGAAACAAGGAGAGATTATAGCAGTACAAATAGTTGCTGATGCAGAAGCTTTTATTGAATTAGCCGAAAGGCAGAGTGTCCAAATTACAAAGGAACTTATTGAATCAAAAATTAATGAGGAAATCGTTAAAGTTAATGGTCAACTTGCAGCATATAAACAGATTAAGAAAATAAATGTTCGTGAGCAGGAGTTTGAAAAAACCACTACTCAGAAAATCAAAAGATATTTAGTTACTACTTAGAATATGTCAACTGTACTTTTAATAATTGTAATAATCATCCTTATCTTTTTTATTCCAAAAATTAATTTATTAAAAAGATATAGAACTGGTGATAAAAAAGGGGATAAAATAATAGTTGAAGATGCTCTTAAGCACCTTTACGATTTTGAATCTAAAAAGATTGATGCAACTCAAGATAGTGTTGCTGGAAATCTTCAGATCAAGAGACGCAATAGTGCAAGTTTAATCAATAGACTTCTTCAATTAAAATTAATCACTAAACTTCACGAAAAAATTTCCCTTACAGAAAAGGGAAGAAATTATGCATTAAAAGTAATTCGTATTCACAGACTATATGAGCGTTATCTTGCCGAAAAAACAAGTGTACACGAAAATGATTGGCATAAGGAAGCGGAAAAACGTGAACATGATTTTGATGAAGATTACGCCGATAAACTTGCTGCATCATTAGGCAATCCATTATTAGACCCACATGGCGATCCGATTCCGGATGCTTCCGGTAAAATGCCTCTAAATGAAGGTATTCTTTTAAGCGATGCTGAAGTTGGGAAGGTGTATGAAATATGTCACGTTGAAGATGAACCGAAAGAAATTTATGCTCAGATTATTGCACAAAAATTATTTCCAGGCACAAAACTAAAAATTCTTGAAAAAGATGATCATAGAATTAGTTTTGAATCCGATAATGATGAATCGATACTTGCACCTGTATTGGCTGCAAATATAACCTTAATTCCTAGAGAAGATAAAGCTGATGTATTTAGAATTAATCGTCTGCTTTCAAGTCTAAATCAGGGTGAAATTTCTCGAATAAAAGAAATCTCAAAGGCTATTAGGGGATTGCAAAGACGAAGATTATTGGATTTCGGATTCGTACCCGGTACTGAAATAAAAGCTAATTTAGTTGGTCTTGGCGGCGATCCCGTAGCTTATGAAGTTAGAGGAACAGTAGTAGCTCTAAGAAAAAATATTTCACAACATATATATATTGAATAAAATGACTCCAGAATTAAATAATTGTGCAAACTGTCCGGCGGCGCATAATGCAAGTAACTTGGTTAAGTTAGGAATTGATCTTAGCGATACTGATTATGTAGTAGCTTTAGCAGGCAATCCAAATACAGGAAAGAGCACAGTATTTAATGCATTGACCGGATTAAGACAACACACGGGCAACTGGCCAGGAAAGACTGTTGCAAGAGCCGAAGGTGGTTTTCAATTCGTTGAAAACCGCTATAAGATTGTAGATCTACCAGGCACCTATTCACTTTTATCTACAAGTACAGATGAAGAGATTGCACGCGATTTTATTCTTTTCGGGCAGCCGGATGTAACCGTAATTGTAGCAGATGCAACACGACTTGAAAGAAATCTCAACTTGGTTTTACAGGTACTTGAAATAACTGATCGTGCTGTGCTTTGTGTTAATCTCATTGATGAAGCCGCCCGACACAAAATATCAGTGGACGAAAGGAAACTATCCAAAGAATTAGGCATACCGGTTGTACCCGCTGCTGCAAGACAAAATCAAGGAATTCCTGAGTTACTTAAATTTATTGACGAAGTGGCAACCGGAAAATATATTTGTAAACCAAGAAGAATGTCTAATGAAATTAGCGGTGTTTCTCATGCAATAAAAGAATTGCAAAATAAAATAAATGTAGAGTATCCAGATTTACCTAATTCAAGATGGATAGCTCTTCGTTTGCTCGAAGGCGACCAGCGTATAATCGATGCACTTAAATCGGGTGAATTAGGTAACCTTAAAAAAAATTAATCTATGAATAGAAAAGAAGAGATACTTGATTTAGCAAATAAATACAGATGGGAAATTGGTGAAAATTTTCACGATGCCATTATAGAATCGATTTATAAAGAAGCTAATGAAATTTCATCCATAGCAGTTACTAAAGATAATGAAAAACCAAAGTTTGATTGGGATAGGACTTTAGACCGATTGGTTACAAGTAGAACATTTGGGCTGCCATTAATGTTAGTAATGCTTGCAGTTGTTTTTTGGGTTACTATTCAAGGAGCTAATATTCCTTCAGGTATATTAGCTAATATATTAGTTGATTATCTACATCCGGCAATTCGATCCGCTTTTATAAATTTATCAATTCCAATGTGGATTACGGGATTGGTTGTTGATGGGGCATATCTTGCAATGGCATGGGTAATTGCAGTAATGCTTCCGCCGATGGCAATATTTTTCCCGATGTTTACATTACTTGAAGATTTTGGCTATTTACCAAGAGTGGCTTTCAATCTCGATAATATTTATAGACGTGTAGGTGCTCATGGTAAACAAGCATTAACAATGAGTATGGGATTCGGTTGTAATGCGGCTGGAATAATTGCAACAAGAATCATTGATAGCCCTCGTGAAAGATTAATTGCAATAATAACCAATAATTTTTCTTTATGTAATGGAAGATGGCCAACTCAAATATTAATTGCTACTATATTTATTGGCGGTACAGTACCTGCTTACTTAGCCGGAATAGTATCTGCTGCAGCAGTTGTATTTATTGCTGTTCTTGGAATATTTTTTAGTCTTGTAGTTTCTTGGGGCTTATCCCGGACTGTGCTTAAAGGTGAAGCTTCTTCATTTACTTTGGAGCTACCGCCTTATCGACCACCGCGTTTTTTACAAACACTCTATACTTCGTTGATAGATAGAACATTATTTGTTCTTTGGAGAGCAGTCGTATTTGCTGTCCCAGCCGGTATGGTTATCTGGATGGTTGCTAATATTACATATGATAATATTAGCATCGCCGAATATTTCATTCATTGGACTGATCCTTTTGCCTTATTTCTCGGATTAAATGGCGTTATTATTTTAGCGTATGTAATTGCAATCCCTGCAAATGAAATTGTTATCCCTACTGTATTAATGCTTACAGTATTAATATCCGGAATGACTGGTGGTTCGGGTGCTGGTGTAATGTTTGAGCTCGATTCTGTCAATGAAACTGCTATGATTCTGCATAATGGTGGGTGGAGCTTATTGACTGGAATTAATTTAATGCTTTTTAGTCTTTTGCATAACCCATGTTCTACTACTATCTATACAATTTACAAAGAAACAAAAAGTATCAAGTGGACTCTTATTTCCACATTTCTTCCAATAGTCATGGGAATAGTGATTTGTTTTATAACCGCTCAAATTTATTGGTTAATTTTTTAATTATTTTTTCCCACGTTTGGGTGTTTTTTTATATGTTGTAATACTGTTTTCCATTAGCCATTCTTGGTAATTGAAGTGTTTCTCATTGCATACTCTTCTATTATAAACATATTTCCCCGTTGGAAGTAATACCCTTGCTTTAGTAGTATCTTGCAATGCCGGAATTAATATTTTATCGATCACTGCTTTTTTAAGTCGTTTATCACTAATTGGGAATATAGTTTCGACTCTTCTATCTAAATTTCTTTGCATCATATCAGCACTTCCCGAATAAACTTCTTCTTTTCCATTATTCAAGAAATAATAGGCACGGCTATGTTCCAAGAATCTACCTACAATACTTACTACTCTTATATTATCACTTAATCCTGGAATTTGGGGGATCAAGCAGCAGATACCTCTAATTATCAAATCTATTTTAACATCTCTTTTAGAAGCTTCATATAAAGCAGCGATAATTGTTGGATCAACTAAAGAATTCATTTTAAAAATAATTCTACCTTCTCCGCCGAGTTTTACATTTTCAATCTCCCTCTGAATCAATAATAACATCTGATTTCTCATATTAAGAGGTGCTACAAAAAGTTTTCTGTACTCTTTTTGTTCAGAATATCCGGTAAGGAAATTGAAAATTTCGGAAACATCTGCGCACACTTCTTCATCGCTGGTAAATATTCCAATGTCAGTATATAGTTTAGCAGTTGATATATTATAATTACCTGTACTCAAATGGACATATCGCTTAACGCCTTCAACTTCTTTTCTTACTACTAAAGTCATTTTTGCATGTGTTTTTAATCCTAATAACCCATAAACAACATGAACGCCGGCTTTTTCTAATTCCTTTGCCCAGTAGATATTATTTTCTTCATCAAATCGAGCTTTTAGTTCTACCAAAACGGCTACTTGTTTTTTTCTTTCAGCGGCTTCGATAAGATATTTTATTATTGGGGAATTATTACCAACTCTATAAAGAGTTTGCTTTATAGCTAATACTTCAGGGTCACGCGCAGCCTGTTTTATGAAATCTATTACAGGGCTGAATGAATCATAAGGATGATGTAGTAGTACATCATTTTTCTTAATAATAGAAAAAAATGTTTCTTCTTCTTCAAAAATCGGATTCAATATTGGATGAAATGGTTTTTCTTTCAATTGCGGAATTGGCAAATCATTCAATAACATTACGTCGCTAAGTCCTAAATTTCCATCAATAATATGTACATCATCTCTTGTTATTTGAAGATTTTCAACTAAAGTGTCAATCATAAAGTCAGGCATATTTATTTCAACTTCAAGACGTACAACTGAACCAAATTTTCTTTGTTTAATATTCTCTTCTATTAGTGCTAAAAGATCATCTGCCTCATCTTCTTGTATTTCGAGATCGGTATCACGTGTAATTCTAAATCTATATGCTTCGAGTATTTCAAGTCCCGGAAATAATTTGGGGAGATTATATTTAATTAAGTCACCTATCCAAATATATTTTATATCAGGCTTTCCATTTTGAGAATTGGATTTTACTATATCGTTCACTCTCAAGAGACGTGGTAATAAACTGGGTACTTTCACTCTCGCAAAATGTTTATCTCCGTTCTGTTTTTTTACAAGAATAGCAAAACTTAAACTTAGGTTAGATACATAAGGGAAAGGGCGACCCGGATCGAATGCTAATGGTGTAAGCACCGGATACACTTCTCTTGAAAAATAATTGTTTAATTCTTCTCTCTCGTTCTCTTCTAACTCTTCTAATTGTTTAATGAAAATATTGTTCTTTTCCATTTCAGGTATAATATCATTAACCCAATATTTATGAATTTTATCAAGCATTGGGCGTACACATTTTTCAACAAGGTTTAATTGTTCATTTGGTGTTAGTCCATCTATGGTAGAATCGAAAACTTTTGCACGAATTTGTTCCTTCAGTCCGGAAACCCGGATCATATAAAATTCATCTAAATTTGAAAAAAAGATAGAGATAAATTTGATTCTGTCAAGTAAAGGTAGATCAGGGTTTAACGCTTCATCCAATACTCTTCTATTAAACTCAACCCAACTTAGATCGCGGTTTATAAAATTTTCCGGTCTAAAATATTTTTGAAGATATTCTTTATTTAGCCACATAGTAAATTCTTATTTTGTCTGATTAATTTTTTTTGCTGATGTAAAGCTTTCGAGATCATAATCGATAGCAGAACTCGGTTTATCAATTCTTCGTATAGGTACTTTAGCTACATTAAAAAAGTGTTCTGCTAAAGTATCGTGATAATCGGAAAATATAACTACTTCTTTTATTCCGGCTGCAATTAAAGCTTTTGAACAATTTGTGCAAGGCATATTTGTTACGTAAGCAGTAGCCCCCGCAGTACTTATTCCATGTGTCGAACATTGTAATATTGCATTCATCTCCGCATGAATAGTTCTAACACAGTGATTATCTACAATCATACATCCAATATCTTCACAGTGCTCATCCCCAGGTATAGAACCATTGTATCCGGTAGAAAGAATCTGTTTATCTTTCACCAATACACAACCGCAATGCATTCTTGGACAAGTAGCTCTTTCCGAGACCAACATTGCTACCTTAAGAAAATATTCATCCCAAGTTGGACGTTTTGTGTTTCTCGACATTTTCACTCTTCATATAAAAGTAACTGAATCACAAAGATAACTTTTTTGTTTTTCATTTACAGTAAAATTATTGAATTTCAGATTTCCATAGTGTAATTTTAACTATTAATCAAAATTGGGAGTGGTAAAATGGATTATAGGATAGAAACCGATTCAATGGGAGAGATTAAAGTTCCTACGAATATGTATTATGGTGCTCAGACGGCAAGAAGTTTAATGAATTTTAAGATTGGCGGAAATCGTTTCCCACGTGAAATGATAAGAGCTCTTGGGATATTAAAAAAGGCTGCTGCTCTTACAAATGCTGAATTGGGTACATTAAGTAATGAAAAAGTTGACTTAATAGTTCAGGCTGCTGATGAAGTAATCTCAGGAAAATTAGACGAGCATTTTCCTTTAGTCGTATGGCAGACAGGCAGCGGCACACAAACGAATATGAATAGTAATGAAGTAATTTCAAATCGTGCTATTGAAATTTCAAGTGGTGTTATCGGAAGTAAAAAACCAATACATCCAAATGATGATGTAAATAAAGCTCAATCTTCAAACGATACTTTCCCTACCGCGATGCATATCGCTGCCGTTGAAGAAATCCATCGAAGATTAATTCCTATGGTTACTAAGCTTCGTGATGCTCTTGCTGTGAAATCAGAAGAATTTATGGGGATTATTAAAATTGGAAGAACTCATTTAATGGATGCAGTGCCGCTTACATTAGGACAGGAATTTTCCGGCTACGTTCAGCAATTAACAAATGGACTTGATAGAATTAATAATGCTTTACCCCATTTATATGAATTAGCGCTTGGTGGAACTGCGGTAGGAACCGGTTTAAATACTCATCCAAAATTTGCAGAACTATCTGCAAAAAAAATCTCTGAGATTACCGGACTTTCCTTTGTATCTGCTCCAAATAAATTTGAAGCTCTTGCGGCTCATGATGCATTAGTAGAATTTCATGGTGTTCTTAAAACTCTTGCTGCATCATTAATGAAAATTGCAAATGATGTTCGTTGGTTAGGTTCAGGACCACGTTGTGGTATTGGTGAATTAATGTTGCCTGAAAATGAACCTGGTAGTTCTATAATGCCAGGGAAAGTGAATCCTACTCAATCCGAAGCAATGACAATGGTATGCGCTCAAGTGTTTGGTAATGATGTAGCTGTAAATATGGGTGGGGCTATGGGTAATTTTGAATTGAACGTATTTAAACCGGTAATTATTTTTAATGTTCTTAATTCAATTAGACTAATTTCAGATGCCTGCGAAAGTTTTACTGATCATTGTGTAGTGGGAATTGAAGCAAATACTTCTGTAATAAAAAATCATTTAAAAAATTCATTGATGTTAGTTACTGCTCTTAATCCGGTAATTGGTTACGACAATGCGGCTAAAGTGGCGAAGAAAGCCCATGCTGAAAACAAAACTTTAGAAGAAGCTGCAGTTGAACTGGGTTTACTTACAAGTGAAAAATTTAATGAAGTTGTAAGACCGGAAAATATGATTTAATGAATTGAATTCATTAAAAAGCAGTAAGGATATCCTTACTGCTTTTTAAAATCATTAATCCATCTATAAATCCTTCCATTTATTTTATGAAAGGAAAAATTCAGATAAAATATTTTTTATATCAAATATTTAATTAATACAAATCCGCCAATTAATAGAACAGTAAATCCTACCGCCAAAATATTAAAATATTTATCGATAAAGGTTTTTATTTGAGGACCGAATTTCCAAATAAGGTAAGAAACCAAGAAGAATCTTCCTGCTCTGCCTAAAATGGAAGCAATAGTAAATAGAATAATATTTACATTAAATGCTCCACCTGTAATAGTGAAAACCTTATAAGGTATTGGTGTAAACCCAGCAGTAAAGATTATCCAAAAATTCCATTGGTCATACAAAGATTTTACATTGTAGAATAAATGAGTTGTAAATCCGGGTACATTATTAAAGAAAAAATGTGCTAAAGAAGAAAATTCATTTGGACCACTCCACCATAGAAAATGACCTATCATATATCCGAATAAAGCACCTAAGACAGAGGCAGTAGTACAGATAGCAGCAAAGCGAAATGCTTTTTTTTGAGCTCCTAAAATTAAAGCAATCAATAAAGCATCGGGGGGAATAGGGAAGAATGATGATTCAGCAAAAGCGATTAAAAATAGAGCTATTGCACCATTTGGGGATTCTGCCCAGTGAAGTACCCAATCATACATCCTGCGAATGAATTTCATTTAATTCCTAAATAATTTAGTGCCAAGTATAATAATTTTTTTTGAACGTTGCATGTTTTATTTCTCCCTCGTAACTTAATAATCTTCTAAAAAAGGAGTGTGTGATGTCAATCTATAAAGATTTTAAAACTATTTCAGAGCTATTCAGAACAATAACTTTGGAATTTGCGAAAGGAAAGGACCGTTATGTCATAAAGTATAAAAAGGGAGATTCTTGGCTTGAGATCAAGTATCCTGAACTTTATGATATGACCGAATCTTTCTCGTTGGGCTTAGCTTCAATGGGTATTAAAAGGGAAGATAGAATATCTATTATTTCAGAAAACAGACCTGAATGGGTAGTAGCTGATTTTGGTATTTTATCGCTTGGTGGTATTGATGTTCCTCTTTATCCTATTTCAACTTCTGACACCATTGAATTTATACTCAATAATTCTGAATCGGTCGCTATTATAGTATCGAATAAATATCAGCTCAATAAGGTATTAAAAGTTAAAAATAATCTTAAGACAATTAAGCATATCATTGTAATGGACGAAGTTGATGTTACATCTGATAAGGGTGTTATATCGTTTAAGGAAGTAATGAATAAAGGAAGGATGTTTAAGACTGAAAACCCTAATTATTTCAAAGAAAGTTCAGAACTCTGTCGTGAAGATGATCTTTGCACTATTATTTATACTTCCGGTACAACGGGCGAACCAAAAGGTGTTATGTTATCACACAAAAATATTTGCTCTAATATTAAATCGGCACATGAAATATTTGATATTGGAGAAACTGACTTATTTCTTTCGTTCTTACCCCTATGTCATATTTTTGAAAGGATGGCAGGATATTACACAGCCTTCTCATGCGGTGGTATGATAGCTTATGCCGAAAGCATTGAAAAAGTTGCTTCTAATATGGAAGAAATTAAGCCAACAATTATGACTGCCGTACCGAGGCTTTTTGAAAGAATGTATAGTAAAATTAAAAAGAACGTTGAGCATCAACCTGCAAGTAAACAGAAAATCTTTAATTGGGGAATTGAAATTGGTAAGGAATTTGCGATTGCAAGACAGAGTGGTATGCCGATTCCAATTTCACTAACACTTAAGCATAAACTTGCCGGAAAATTGGTTTATACTAAACTGAGAGAAAAGACAGGCGGAAAGCTTCGCTTTTTTATTTCGGGTGGAGCAGCTCTTGCTCGTGAATTAGGTCTATTCTTTGAAGCCGCCGGAATGTTGATTATTGAAGGATATGGTTTGACCGAATCTTCTCCTGTAATTGCCGCTAATAGGCCGAATGATTATAAGTTTGGAACGGTTGGCAAGGTAATGCCGGGAGTGGAAGTAAAAATAGCTAAGGATGGCGAAATTCTTGCTTATGGTCCTAATATTATGAAAGGATATTATAAAAATAAAAAAGAGACGGATGATTCAATAAAAAGCGGATGGCTTCATACAGGTGATATTGGTGTTTTTGATGCAGAAGGATTTTTAATAATCACTGATAGAAAAAAACATCTTTTCAAAACAACCACTGGTAAATACATTGCTCCAACACCAATTGAGAATATGTTTCTTGCAAGTAAATATATTGATCAGTTTGTGCTTATTGGTGATAGAAGAATGTTCTTAAGTGCCTTGATTGTACCTGATTTTGAAGCTCTAAAAGAATATGCAGATGCCAATCGTATTCATTATACCGATCCAATGGAACTTGTAAATCTAAAACAGATATATGAATTATTAGATAAAGAATTAGATGTATTCCAAAAGAAACTAGCCGGGTTTGAGAGAGTAAGAAAATTTGCAATACTCGATAAACCATTTTCTATTGAAGGTGGGGAACTAACTCCATCTCTAAAAGTAAAAAGAAAAGTTATTGAAGAGCGTTACACTAACTTAATCGAAGATATGTATAAAGGATTAGACTAATTTATATGAACAAAATACTATTCAAAAAACAACTATCTAAAGATGTGTA
Organism: Melioribacteraceae bacterium; assembly: GCA_041674625.1. GTDB lineage: Bacteria > Bacteroidota > Ignavibacteria > Ignavibacteriales > Melioribacteraceae > BRH-c32. Next base: position 16,146 of record JBAYVI010000059.1, read on the forward strand.
TTCAATGAGAATAGCAGCCCCAATGATTGCTGAAGAGAGGGCTGCAGGACAATTTATTATTTTGCAAGTGGATGAAGATTATGGAGAAAGAATTCCACTTACAATAGCGGACGCCGACATTAAGGAAGGTTCCATTACCATTATATATCAAGTCGTTGGAAAAAGCACTTTAGCTTTATCAAAAATGGAAGTGGGTGATAAACTACCCGCACTCGTAGGTCCTCTTGGTACAGCTACGCATATTGAAAATTTTGGTACTGTTGTATGTGTTGGAGGAGGTATTGGTGTTGCTCCATTGCATCCTATTGCACAAGCATTAAAAAATGCAGGAAATAAAGTAATTACAATTATTGGTGCTCGAAATAAGGAATTAATTATTCTCGAAGAAGAAATGAAAACAATTGCTGATGAATTTATTCTATGCACTGATGATGGTTCTTATGGAAGAAAAGATTTAGTTACTGCACCATTAAAAGAAATTTGTGAGAGAGTGGAAAAACCTAATATGGTAATAGCAATTGGACCTCCTGTGATGATGAAATTCTGTTCTGAAACCACACGTCCTTATGAAGTTTTCACTCAAGTCTCACTAAATACTATTATGGTTGATGGAACTGGGATGTGCGGCGGTTGCCGTGTTAATGTTGGCAATAAAGTTAAATTCGTATGTGTCGATGGTCCTGAGTTTGATGGGCATAAAGTTGATTTCGATAATATGATTAATCGATTAAATTCATATAAAGAAATTGAACGTGATGCGCATAATTGTTATTTGGATGCATTAGTAGATGAGAAGGAATCAAATTTATGAGCCATAAAACTATTGAGCAGTTTTCAGAAGAGGCAAGAGTATTAATTGCAGATTATGTAACAAAAGTTGATGACCTAAAACCGAAGGAAAGAACAAAAATTCCAGCTCAGGAAATGCCGGCACAAGACCCATCTGTAAGAATTAATAATTTAGATGAAGTGGCATTAGGTTATACAATGGAGCAAGCAAGAATCGAAGCAATGCGATGCTTGCAATGTGTCAAAAAGAATTGTGTGGATGATTGTCCCGTTAAAATTGATATCCCTCGTTTTATTGAACATGTTGCTCATTCAGATTTTGAAGGTGCGGCAGGTGTAATTAAGGAGGCAAGTTTATTGCCTGCTATCTGTGGTCGTGTATGTCCTCAAGAAGTTCAATGCCAGCAAAGCTGTACTGTGGGAAAAGCATTAAAGGATGTTGATAAAGCAGTTGCTATCGGAAGATTGGAAAGATTTGTTGCAGATTGGGAACGCATGACAGGGAAGATATCAATTCCGGAAATTAAACCAGAATCGGGCAAAAAAGTTGCTGTTGTTGGAAGCGGTCCAGCCGGATTAGTAGTCGCAGCTGATTGCAGAAGGCAAGGGCATCACGTAACCATATTTGAAGCTTTTCATAAACTTGGTGGTGTGCTTCGTTATGGTATTCCCGAATTTCGCTTACCTAATGATATTATAGATCGCGAAATTGAAACTCTTTCTGCAATGGGTGTAGAAATTAAAACCAATTTTGTAGTTGGAAAGACTCGGAAGTTAATAGATTTAATTAATAAAGACGGGTATGATGCTATATTTCTTGGCACAGGGGCTGGTCTTCCGGTTTTCATGAATATCGAAGGCGAAAGTCTCGTAGGGGTATTTTCGGCAAATGAATATCTTACAAGAGCGAATTTAATGAGGGCTTTTGATAAGGGAAAAGCTGATACACCTATTTATCCGTCTAAAAAAATTGCAGTACTTGGTGGCGGCAATGTTGCAATGGATGCAGCAAGAATGTCAAAGCGACTCGGTGCTGAAAAAGTATATGTGGTATATAGAAGAACTGAAGTTGAAATGCCTGCTCGTAAAGAAGAAGTAATGCACGCTAAAGAGGAAGGTATCGAATTTTTATTCCTTCAAAATGCTAAAAGAATACTTGGGGATGAAAAAGGAAAAGTTAATGGAATCGAATGTTTAAGATATGAGTTAGGAGAACCTGATAGCTCCGGCAGAAGAAGACCTGTTGAATTAGCAGGTAGCGAATTTATTCTCGATGTAGATTCGGTGATAGTTGCAATAGGAAACAGTAGTAACCCACTCATAAGTCAATCCAATCCAGAAATGAAAGTGAATAAGTGGGGGAATATAATTGTTGATGAAGATCA
>JBAYVI010000060.1:0-18305 GCA_041674625.1 Melioribacteraceae bacterium
CGACTAATCCACCAACAACATTATTTTCCAAGAAACCTACTGCTAATCTTCTCTGATTAGAAGGATCAGTTACATCCCACACCGAGAGAGGTACGTTTTTTCCAAATGTTTGCAATGGATAACCATCTGCTGATGGGTTATTAATAAATTGAGAGAAACTTTGTTCAGCCGGTGGATCGCCTGCTCTCCTTAGATAACGATATCCAAAAGAAACATCTGGATCATCAGGATTAATCGGAGGATTGTAATCGTCTGTAAAATTAACAGTAGCGAGCCTAATTTCAATTTTCTTCAGTTCATGCGGTGCAACAATCATTAAATTATCAGTTCCCCATATAGCTCTTGGACTTGTATATCCTATTGCACCGCCAGTATTTTCGGAAGTACCGAATGCTTCCAAATTAAACATACGGTTAGGATCAGCATTTACCCAAGTAAATCTCCTCGTGCCATTTGTTACATTCCACCCCCATTCATCTTGGTTCTGCGTGGAATTAATCGATTGATTTTTAAGTCCAATTGGATAGTTAATTAGGTTTAAGTACATACCTCCGAAGTAAGCAGGATTTCCTTGAATACCGGATGCAACTTCTAATCCGGTCTGAATCTTTTTTACCGAATATTTTAATCCTGCATCATAATGAAATTTAATATAGTAGTCGTCATCATTGATTAATGTTGGGTCGATTACCGTAAACTCGGTAATTGGATTAGCTCTGCCGGTTATATGACTTAAGCGAGGCTCGTTATTTGTCGTTACTGCATTTTGGTTCTTTGACTGTGCTATTAAAAGAGCAGGCAAAACAAAGAACAAAATGAATACTATTATTTTATAATTTTTCATGTCTATTTTCCTTATTTGACTAAAATCATTTTTTTGATGTCAGTAAAATGATCCGTAGTAATACGATAGAAATAGACACCGCTTGCGAAGGCAGCGGCATTCCATTTTGCTTCATAAAATCCCGGCTCTTTAATTTCGTTAGTTAATGTTTCTATAACTTCGCCGATAGAATTAAAAATCGTAATTCTTACGTTACTCCTTTCAGGAATACCATATTTAATTATCGTTGCCGGATTAAAAGGATTAGGATAATTTTGCATTAATTGATAAGAAATAGGCATCTCTAATGGCTCAATTATTAACCGATTGAATGCAATTTCATTAATCGTAATTTGTGGACTGTTTTTAGTCATCATACCAATAATATTGCCTGAAGTTTTGTCTTTTATAACAAGATCTATATTTTCAGCTCTTAGCTGAATTGGAAAAGAAACAGAATTAAGAACGAGTTCATTCGATTTAATTGATTCAACAAAACGATCACTTCCCCATCGAATATCAAATACTCCATTTGGAGGTGTAGGTGGAAGATCAAAATTACTTCCTACGTTTTCATCAGCCAGATAAAGGATTTTTGAATTATTCTTAGAATCAGAAACCGAAATTCTTCCCCAATCTTTATTTATCTCAAATCCGGTTGCATAAATAGCACCGGTTTTTGGAGGAGCATAATTCAGATTAATCGTACCTGCTTGTTTTGCTCTAATCCAATAACCATAGCCTGGACTTAATTTTGTCGGCATATTATAACCATTATCATAACCGAAGAAAATAGAACTTAGGTTATCAGCCGGTATAGTAGTGAGAGATGAAATAACAGCTTCTTTATCATACGCTCCAACAAGATTCCAGCCTGCAGCCACATTAATTGAAGTGCTATTTACCGGGTCTCCTGTAATATTAATATTTTCAGCTGCACCATATCTCACCCAATAACCAATACCAGTTTGATATGTTGATACCGCCGAATAACCACTACTATAAGCCCATCCATTAGCTGTCGCATTAGGGAAAAGTGCAGAGTGAGTCATATCCGAAGTTAATAATGGTACTGATACAATATTCCAACCAGCTTGTAAAGGTATTATTGCATTATTTCCGCCAGTAGTCAAAGTAATTTTTAATGATGTAATAGCAGTATTTGTAACCATTACACTATCTTGAGTTTTCATATCAAGATTGATTGAATTATCGATTGATGTAATAAATATATCGCCAGCCGGAAGTTCATCTATACGCCATTGAACTTTCATAGGATAACCGGAAGCACTCGGCTTGAATGAAAAGTCCCATTCATAATTATTTGAACTGCGCTGCCTGAAATCGGAAACCGTATAATCGGTAGTTCCCGGAATTTTGAAACGGGCATCTAAAACACCATCAGGAGGGAGTGGTGGAAGTGGATTTTCACCTAACGTAATGTCAGTCCCATTTGTTGCATTTGCTAATATCCCGAAATCAATTCCCTTGCTGATACCACTCAGATCAGAAATAGTTAAATGTGTGATATCTCCTTTATCATAAATTATTTTTAATTCAGCAATATCACTATTGTATATTTCAGCTTGATCAAAATAACGCATATTGATATTTATGAATCGTGCAGTATTATCTTGAAGAATAAAATTACCCGGAGGTAGAACATCTTTATTCCACTCTAATTTAAGTGGGAACATATTGGAGGTAGAGTTAATTTTAATATTCCAAACATTTCTATCAGAAGCGATTGCTCTGAAATCATTTATCGTTGCACCCGCTTTTCCTTGGTATGTAAAACGGATATCTCGCAGTGTATCATCAGGAGCGAATGGGAAATAGTTCTCTCCGAATATTGCATCTTCATCATCTGTTGCATCATTATATTCACCAAAAAAGAGGTATGCCTTAGCCCAATCGTCTTGTTTATAATATTTTAGATACTGAAGCCAGTTGCCATTATTTGGCGTATGCATATTTTCAAAGAAGACAGTATCAAGCACGACATCGGTAGAACCGAGGGTTAACTCTCTTATCGGGCTTTTTTCCCATATTCCATCGGGAACACCCTCTTTCTCAAATAGATAACTATATTTATATGTTCTATTGCCATACATAAGTGAAGAGAACTGGAAGATACCATCTCCTTCTGTTTCATGCATCATCTCATAAATACCCCAATTCCAGAATGATCCACTTACTGTAAAATAATCGTTCATTTCATTATACAATCCCAATCTCTTTATTGGATTAAGATCTACTTTGAATGTTACATTGACTTTTGGAGGTAACGGTTCGCTGAATTTTAATTTAACAAATTCATTAGCCATACTGTTTGGAAGTAAATAAAGATTTCCATTATAATGAAAAGGGGTTGATTGATTTGAATAATAAGAAGCGTAGTGGAAACCAATTTGAGCCCCTGTATCAAAATCAAGATATTCTGTCCCAGCATATTTATTAATTGCTAATATGCGAGGTGATATAAATGAGGCAGTATAATTACCAAAATTATTCCATTGATTCTGGTCTTGAAATTCAAATGGAGGAGCGACTGTAAGATTTTTGAAAAAAGTGATCGATTGATAGGAATTTACTTTATATAGCTGTACATTACTATTAGTACTAACAACCAAAACATCAGGATTGTTATTATTTATATTCCAAGAAAGTGAATTATCTTGCCCAAGTTGGGCTGGCAAAACAGCAGGGGAAAAATCAGAAAGATTATAAATATTTATTGAATGGTTGTAGTCGCCGTCTCTCAAACCGAGCCAATAAAAATTTCCTACAACAGCAACTTTTGTTCTGTATTTGTCATTAGGAAGATCATAAGTCCCTATAATCTGTGGATTTGTAGGGTCGGTGAAAAGGTCAACTTTATAAACCTTAAAAACATTCCCGTATTCATTAATAAGGACATAATCATTACCGAAATATTGTATTACCATTACGTCGTCGCTGATTTTATAATTCTCTTTAAGTGGAGTTAGTACCCAATCGCCCGATACATCATAGATCGAAAGATGACCTGCCGACATAAAATAATAACCATAAATATCATTAGCGTCCACCCATACATAGAGCTTATTGTTGATATAATTAGCTATTCCTTGAGCCCCAACTAATGGGATCTCTTTAATTTTATTAATCGTACTCCCAGAGATTTCATAAACTAATATCTTATTACCACCTTCGGGAACAACAAAGAGAATATTATCTTTAATATAGGTACTTCTTCTGCCACCCTGCCATTCTGGGAAAGTGGCTGAAAAATCATTCTCTATATTATCCATAAGTGGATTTACTTTTACTCGTTTGATAATATTTTCAGTATAGAATTGATCTTTTACGGTAAGACTAATATCATATAGACCGGCAGACGTAGGAATGAATTTGAATAATCTGTTATTATCATACGAAAAAGATTCTAACGAAGGTACATTCCATGAAAAAGAAAGAGGATCATTTTCAAAATCGGATGAAATCCTTCCATCACAATAAACATAATCGCCCCAAGTAACAATTTCAGGTGTATATGTGAAATCGGGTACTGGTGGCTTATTGCTTGTAGCAAAGAGAGTTATTTCTGCGAAAACCTCCTTGCTAAGACTTGTATTTACTTTTTGAACTACTGTATAATATCCTTCGATATCAGTCTGCAAAGTGACACTTCCATCGGAAAAATTAGAAAGCGTTGCGCTGCTTCCGGCAGGTCGAAGAGTAAAATACCACTCTGATGAAGCAACAGTTTCGCCCGGTGTTAAGGATTTAAAATTTGATAAGATTTGAGTTGATGCAAAGTCCTTTATTAAATCCGGACCTTCGAGTGAGAGAATTATCTTATCATTATAAAATTTTTGAACTGTTTGCGCATCTTTTTTTAATTTATTTATTACCAATCTATATGACTCACCTGACATCTGATTTTGAACAGAATTTTCATTTGCCTTATTAAAAGCAATAACAGAAGGTGAGCTAAACATTTCATTTGGCTCGGAGGCGATAATAGCATATACTATATCTTGTTGTTCTCCCCAATGAAATGTTATGGGACCTGTTGGCACGCCCATTCTTCTATCGCCCGGTTGGAATGAATTCTCTTCAATCCACCCCGTTCCAAGATATGGGTCTCCGCTTAATGGATATAGAGTCGCTTGAAATGTATTTGGATCAATAAAAGCATTACCATTTTTATTTACTCCTTGAAGGAGGTTATAAAAACCAAGAGTACCACTATAATCACCTTGTAAAGGATCATTATAATTAGGATCATTATTTAAGGAAAAATAAAAAGCATTCATAGTTACATTAAGGGTGTTAGGCTGCCACATACCATCATAGAATCCATAATCATTAGGATCAGCACTATATACGATTGGTCCTTGAACAAGCTTATAGCCTATTGCCGGAGGGAATTCGTTATATCCCCCTTCATCATATGGATCACCATTATATGTGTATCCCATATTGAGTGCCGGGTCGCACCCTACATAATCATCACCTGCATTCCCGAGATCCGGATCTGACCAAAGTGAAAAATATAGGTCAGTAAATGATTTGTGATCCGGGTTTTTGTTTATAACAGTGAACTTTCTGAAGGTAGTATTATTTAGAGATGTTTGATCTGCAAAGCCCCAAATTGTTACTTGGAGCTCAATTCCCATTGGATCAGAACCATATAACTGATTTGTAAGAGTGGAATTAAGATCATTCGCAACATACCAAATAGTTTGTGAAGCATACGGAACACCAGGGATATCAAAAGCAGGTTCCCAAGTATTGTTTCCATTCATATCTTGGAATGGAGCACCACGATCAACGGGCCAGTTATCCCAACAGTATTGATATTCTGCTCGAATTTCTTCAGTAGTACCTTCACCGCTTTGTAATTCCTTGCTCAGGTCTCCGGTGAGGAAATCGGGTCTTACTCTCCAGATTCTATTAACTTCTAAATTTGGATCTTCAGCCGTTCCATCATCTTTAATTTTACCCGGCTGCAATCCTGTTAAATATGCGGAGCCGCCGACATGAATGTTACCATCGATCTTACCGCCCCAAATAAAACCTGATTGGTAAATGGCGATAGGGCTACCTGAATAATTTGGAAAATGGAATGCCCCATTTTGATCTGCAATATTATTATTAAAATGCCACGTATTAATATTATTGATATTGAAATAAGTATTATTTCTATAATCGTTAGTCGCAGAAGTGGATTTTAAGTTTTTATCGCTCCGCTTAATCGTGCTTTTGCTAAATGCACTTTTATCGAACTGTGCATTTACAAAAGAGACCGAAATAAGAAAAAAGATGAAGCTAATTATTAGCCGTTTCATTTTAGCGCGCCTCATTTTATTTTATAAACATCATTTTTTTAACATCATTGAATTGCGAAGTTCTAATTGAATAAATATAAATTCCACTTGGTAAGGACTTAGCATTCCAAGTAACTTCATGGAAACCCGGTTCCATCTCTTTATTTATCAATTCATCTACTCTTTCACCAAGAACATTGAATATCTCAAGATGAACGTTTGTCTGCTCAGGAAGACCGAACCGAATAATTGTAGATGGATTAAATGGATTAGGATAATTCTGCATCAAAGTGTATTGTACCGGAATTTCAAGTTTAGAAACAGCTACAGAACTGGGCATTTCTTTTGCAATAGTAATTTCTGAACCATTTTTTAATGCCTTGCCATCAATTAATATATCGATACCTTCTACCTTAATCTTTATAGGATATTGATCTGAATTAATTTTAATTGATAAATTTTCGCTATTTAGATTTTCTACATATCGATTACTGGAAAAGCGAATATCAAAAATCCCACTCGGAGGAATTGGAGGAAGTTCGTATTGGCTTAGATTAATATTATCTTTACCTGAATCGTAAACAACTCCCTGCCTACCAGCTGCATCTGTAATAATAATCTTACCCCAGCTTGAATTTAATTCAGGAGCGGTTGCGTATTGAGAAGCTAAATATCGTTCCTTTTTAATTGAAGGGCTTTTGAAAGGAGCTAAGTCGATGGTTCCATCGGCAGTTGCTTTTACCCAATATCCTTTGCCATATTTTAAGAGGAACGGAACATTGTAACCATTATTATATTCAAAGAAGGAGGAAGAAATAATATTTACCGGATCAGTAGTTATCTGTGTAATTATCACATCACGGTCATATACACCTATCATATTCCAACCGGCTTTTAGGTCAATAATAAAGTCATCGGAACGGATACCCAAAAGATTATATGATTCAGTTACTTGATTCTTAATCCAATAACCTTTTGCTAATTCTAATGGATTTGCGGTATAATATCCTGTTTCATTAAAGCCCCAAGTTGATGATACGTTATGAGGGAAAATAGCTGCCGGAGACATATTATCAGCAATTACAGGTACTGAAACCATATTCCAGCCGCCTGATAATTCATAACGTTTTGATTGAACTTTGTAGCAAGTTATTTTTACTGAAGAAATTTCGAAATCTGATATCTCAACAAAATCTGTGCTCATCATATCTATACTAAAAACCTTACTGCTGATATCAGAAATTATTATTTTAATATCATTAGGGAATAGATTAGGATTCCATCTGAATTTAAATGGGTCGTTACTGCTTCCTCTTTGGTATTCAATTATCCATTCAATTTTATCAAAAGTATTATTTCTGAAATCACGGACTGATTTATCGACACCTCCGGGGATTGCGAAGCGAAGGTCTATCATACCCTCTTGCGGATCGGATGGAAGAGCTCTTTCATAAACAGTTTGATCAATTCCATCTGTGGCATTCGCATGAGTTCCGAAAAAGCCGGTAAATACATCAGCCCCGTCTTCCAATCTAATATAAGAATACCATGACATTTCATTATTTTTATTATCAAATTTAACAGTAGCTAAATCTAGATCAACTTCTTCTAAAGTTAGTACTCTATTTCCATCAGGACCACCTGGGCCTACGTTAGTTTCCCAACCCCAATTTGGCATAGTTTGAGAATTGGAATAAAATTTATATTCAAAATTAGAATTACTAAAAAGTGATTTAGTTATAGAATAAACCCCATCACCATCCGAATCTGTCATAATTTCTTCAGCCCATCCATTAAAAGCACCTCGTACTGATACTTGATCAGTTATAGGATTGAACTTACCTTCAAGATGTTGAATTTTCATATCGACATTAAAAGTAACATTAAGCGGAACGCCCGTCGGACCGAGTACTGTACCCCAATCGCCACAAATCCACATTTTCCCATTATTAATTGCAATGCGTTTTAATCTATTTCTCGTGCCACTTTCAATTATATCAAAATTATTTCCACCATCGGTTGAATGAATAATTAGACCATAATTACCTACAATGTAAAACTCGGTAGCCGAAACCATTTTTACATCATATAAAGTTTCATTAAATTCATAATGTTGTTTCCAGGTTTCACCACCATCGGTGGTTGTAAGTAGATTTCCATTTTCGCCAACCGCAACACCATTATTATAATCGAAGAAATCGATACCATAAAGCTGCCAACCTTTGTAATTGTGGAATGTTATTGAGTAATTGTTTCCTGCATCGGTAGTCTTAAAAATGGCACCTCTATCACCAACCGCATAAACTGTATTGATATCGTGCATGATAATACGGTTAAAATTCCTCTCCCCCGTATAAACATTAGTTCCGTTAGCACCATTATCATTTGTTCTAATAATTTCTCCATCACCGCAGAAGAATCCATTATTAAAATCAATGAAATCAACATCACGCCAATTATTATGAGGGAAGTCTTCATATCCCCAAGAAACTCCTCCATCCATCGATTTTACTATTATATGATCTCCAAGAGTAACTACTTCAGATGTACCAACAACTTCAGCTGAATATATTTCTCTAAAAAACGGAATTGCATTAACGTCTTCCCAATTTCCGCCTATATTAGTTGATCTAAATATCCCGGAACCAACTACATAAATAGCAGAACCATCAGAAAATTCTATATCATTAAAGAACCCGCCTAAATTAGCTTTCTTTACAAAAGTTTGAGAAGCAGGTGGAGTTGTAAACCGACCGAATGATTCTACAGTACCATAAGTACTTTCTAAAGTAACTCTTACGTTATACTGCGTGTTAGGAGTTAAACCAGAAATTTTATCTGAGGTTGCCCAATAGTTCCAAGTAGCTGCCGGAAAACTTTGGTCTGGAACAGTATTAGAATAAGAATAATCTGTTGAATATGCGTACTTAAGTGTAATCGGATTACCGTTGGAGGCAGCTTCGATTTCAATTCTTCCGTCATTACTAAATAAATCAGAATTCCTAACACTCCAACTTAATTGGGGTTCTGAAACCTGCCACAACTTAAGTGATATTTTATAAGCACCTCTAAATAATGCTTCCGTAACAGTCGGCTCAATCTTTTCTTTTATAGAGCTATTAAAATCAATGTAATAATTCCATACAGTTGAATACCTTATATAATATTCACCCGTTTCAGGTAAAGAAAAAACAATTCTTTGCCTTAAATGATCATCCATATAATTTGCAGAGCTGGCTATTTGATTTTTATTCGCATCAAATAAAAAGATCATCCCATTAAGAGTAGAATTATTAGCATGTCCTTCGATATCTATTTGATCTCCGGCATTTCCGAAAAACTTAAAGAAATCGGTATCATCACCATTAATTAATTCTCCTGAAATAATATTTCCTAATTGTGTTTGGTTTGCCCTGCTAAATCCATTATTATCCTCCTGTTCGAGAGTATAATTTGCTATCGTAATTGTAAATGGATCAGGATTCTTAGATGTATAAAAAGTATTATCTACATCGGTAATTCTTATATAACAAATATCGCTTTCTACATTTGGAACTGTCCAATAGTAAGTTTGATTTGCAGGAACAGAAGCTTCGACCAAAGAATAATTATTCCCATTGGTGCTAAATTCAATTTTGATATTTGTTACACCTGCATAATTCCATTGGAGAGGAATAACTTCCGTAGGATTAAAAACACTAATATCTCTTGGTGCAACTAACATAAGATATTTTGTATCTGTCCATGTATTCCCCCATCTTTGAGGATTATTCCACGATTGATCTTCATTAAAATGTGAGAAGTATAAAAGCCCCTCTCTATTACCGGAAACATCTTGATCATTAAGATTAATATCGAGCGGGATTTTCATTCCAGGCATGGGAACAAAAGTCCTATCAATTGGTTCTCCATAATTATCTCTCATTTGAGCTAAATCGGCAAGTGGAATTTTTGCCTCAACAACATACCCTGTTGGAAATTTTTCGAACCAACCATAATCAGGACCAGGAAATAATAATTGATTTACAAACATTGTAACATTACCACTGCTAAGAGCAAATTTATTAAATCGAAGGTGATAATCTGGGAAATCACCTCTCTGATATGAATCATGCTGTAACCCTATTAAATCGTATAATCCTATCAATAATTCAGCCGAATCATTTAAATAAGAAGGAACCGGCTCATTCGGCAAAACAACATTATCTTCTACATCAAAAGCCACATAAAGATATTTACTATCGATCGCGATTCGAGCCACGGCTGAAAGATCATTATCATCAGTTACTTGAAAATTCGGTCCAATAAATCCGGTTTGATTACTTAATTTAATTTCAATTGGTTGATAAGTGTTCCATTCACTTAGATCTCCATCGGCGTTAAAATTAACGGGTGGATTAAGAGAAATAACACCAATACCTTTCGCCATATTTGTTACAGGACTAGCAAATGCAAATGGACCAATATTATTCGCAAGATCTACAGATCTTATTCCATAATAATTAGTAACATTTGCATCAACTTTTGGAGAACGTAAGTAGTGGATTCCGTTACCAACATTTTCATAATAGAAACCAATAAGCTCCACTCCCGGTTCTGTTATATCGGTAAAGGCATTTTGCGATCCATAGATTAAATATTTTTCGCCGGCACCTTCATTTGTAACGTCAGTCCAAGTAAATGTATTGTTATATGTCCCCGGAGTAACAGTAAAATTGCCCGGAGCTTCGGGAGCTTCTAAATCAAAAGTCTCTCCACCCTGCTGAAGTAGATCAAAAAGAATTGTTCCTGTAAACTGTTCTCCTAAAGGTCCGGCTTCAGTACCATAAGCGGCAATATCAATTCCATAACTCTTTATATAATCAGGATTAAAAATATCATCTCCTGATGAATCAACAATATATTTAGCGAAACCATCAGTTGGTAAAACATTTTCTGCTGAAGTAAGACTTTGTCTAAGAGGAAGTACATATCGAGTCCAACCGGTTCCCTGAAGTAGATTAATAGGAAGCCTTATCCTCCACATTTCATCTACACCGGTATTATCTTCAACAATATAAAAGTTCAGGTTTAACCGATTTGTATTAGGAGAGACAGAAGGAATTTCATTTTTTACATATATTACCAAATTAGTTCTATTTTCAAAATCATTTGGTTTTATAATATCTTTATAGACTCTAATATAACCGCCCCAACTTTGCGACGCATTAACGGTGTAATCTAATTTAAGAGAAGCATTACCTTCAATCTTATCAAAAGTTTCATCAGTTAATTGTATCGAGCCTTTGTCTGATTCACCTGCCCAGCCCATATCATCCATGTTAAAAAAGTTTACTGCGGTATTATCGAAAGTGGTTAATGGAGGATATTTACTTCCAACAATTTCAAATTTATCGAGTAAAAACGAGCCCGTTGCAGTTGGATTTGGTGTGCCGCCTCCAACAGTATTATAAGATAAGGCAATTTCAAAATTCTTTATTTTATCAAGCTCCATTACACCATTGTTGAAAGCATATTGATTTTTGAAACCTGTATTTGGATTGTCGGTATTTACTAAAGGAATCATTATATTTATCCAATTACTCGGTGCATCAGTTAAATCTAACGGAATGTTTTGCATCCATACATCTCTATTCATATTATCATCATAATCAATGAGCTTAAACTCCAAATGAAATTCACCATTTTGTGATTTTGCAAGAGGGTTAATATTCTTAATCCAAAATGATATGTATTGTGCAGAGGAAAAATCATAGTAGCCACTAATTTGATTAGTGAGACGAGAAACAAAACCTCCCCAATCATCACCTGCAACTACATTATATTCAATCTTTACAGATCCATTCGCCTCAAAAGCATCTGTATTATCTGTTATATTTAAATAAGCCCCTATTCCATTTGACCAAAACTGGCTTAAATCCCAAAAATTATTAGCTACAGAATTATCGCAATTCTGGAAAACCCATTGGGCATTTAATGAAATGGAGAGAAATAGAATTAGAAAAAAGAAAATCTTTTTCATGGTTGCACCCTATTTATGTAATAAAAAAAATATTTCTATAATTGCTTTTATTTATTAGTAAACTCGAATACGAATTTTTGGTAGGGCGCTGATGATATTGATTTTATTACATAGGGTAACCACACTCGGATAAAGAGATGTGAGACACTTTTGGGATATATGATATGCTTTATTGAGAATTGCGCCCTCATTTATAATTGCCTATCTATTTTCGATGATTATGGCTTAAATATAAAAAAATATTTTATTTATAGTAATAAAAATCGGAAAAAATATCAGTAAATCCCGACACGATATCCTTTCATTTCTCTATCAAGTAACTTTGCGCCGGGAAAAATATTTTCTAAATATTTCCAAAAATCCGCAGAATGATTATGATGAATTGTATGAGCAAGTTCGTGCATGATTATATAATCGATTAAGCGATTTGGCAAACGAATTAAATTAATATTGAGATTAATATTATTTTTTGAGGAACAGCTTCCCCATTTAGTTTTATGGTTTTTTAAGCGAATTTCATTTACTTGTAAATTATTTTTTTCGGCAAGTTCCCTTAAGCGTTTGGGTAAATATTCTTTTGCTTCTTTTCGCATGAGTTTCAGTAATTCATCGCTTACGGGGGTTTTATCTTTTTCAATCTTCTTTATTTTGGTAAGAAATTTTAAAACTCGCTCTTGATTAGAATCAATAAAAGAGGCAGCATTTTTTATTGACATAAAATAAGGGACCGTTACGACAAGATGCTCGAATGGACGGTACGAAAGCTTTATATGCTTCGCACGTTTATTTTTTCTAAATTCAGTTTTACCTATTTCGGGAAGATCGATTATCAAGAATATCTTTCTATTTATTATTTACAAAGATAAAAAAAATATTCTACTACGAAATAAAATTGCCCCACCAGGAAATTAATCCCGGCAGGGCGCCCTCAAGATGACTGCTACTGCAGTCGGAATTTTTTGTTAGCTTAAATGCTACATTAATCAAACGGCAGCAATTAATATGCAACAATTGGCATCAAGATTTAATTTAATAGCGATCCCGCATACTCTTCTAAAATCAATTTCCTATTTTCTCCTTCCCCTTTTGCATACGAAGTAATTTCATTAAAGTAATCATATAGAGAGGATTTTTCAGATAAATTCCGAAAGATTTCATTTGATATTTTTGCCCCTGTTACTTTGCTTAATTTGTATCTCTCGTTTTTATAGTTCTCTATTTTAGTTCGAGATAAATTTTTGAGTGCATCATTTATCGAATTAATATTTGCGAGTTCATTCCCTATTGAATTGGTAAATCGTTCGTAAAAAGATTCTTTATTCGGACCATAGTGGACGAAGCGAGAATCAAAATTTTTTGAAGCAATTAAAGAACCGTTCGAGCAGATATATCTATTCAGATAAGTAGATATTGAGAATGCTCTAAAACCCGTTTCGGAATTAATAATGTTTATTCCGCATGAAAATTTATCTCTTTCAAAAGGCATAATAGTTAATTCCGTTTTAAGAAAAATTCGTGTAAAATAATCGTTCTTTATAACCGAAGATACATCATAATTCTTGAGCATATCAATCAAATTATTATCGTTAATTTCAATATAATGTTTGGATGTAATAGTAATAGCACTTAAATTTTCTAAATAAATCGTAACGGGAACTGATTTTATATTAATCAAATAATCGTTCAGTACCGAGACTAAAGTTTCACGGTTTAGATACCGGAATTGTGAACTCGGGAAATGAAACCATTTGAATAATTTTAATACAAAACTTTTTCTAACAGGGTAATATTCCACATTCCCTTCATTATAAATCGTGATAAATACTTTTTTTGCTTCCAAATCGAGCTTAATATTTTCCGGATTCGTAATAATCTTTTTTATTTCCCTTTTATTAAGATGATCTTTCATTCCATTGAGAGATAGCTTTAATTCAGGTCCTTCTACTAATAAATCTAACATCCTTTCCCTTTCCTTTAGAGCAGTATAAATTAACTGATTGAAAAATAAATTAAGAATAAGAAGAAACAGTATCATTCAATGATATTTTTTAATAGTTTAAACAATCCACAAAAAGCGAGTGCGAAAAATGAAAGACCTGCGCAGCAAAATCAAAAGGCAAACTGAACTACTTGGATTAGTACTTAATGAACCCGCAAAATATTTAGTCCCTGATTTAGCATTGGAATATGAGATTGATGACCTTACGATAAAACGAGATATGATGGATTTTCGAAGCAGCGGAATTGGCATTCATTCGAGATCTAAAAAAGGAATTTGTATTGATGGCGAGATCCCTGAAGAAGTAATAAAACCAATACTCGAATCATATATAGGAACAACAGTTTACACAAAATCATTTGATAGAGCAACTCAAGCATTGACTAAAAAAATCGGCAGCAAAGCGATTATTACTATGTCGTATCTACAAAGAGGGATTGATACAAATCGTAAAGTAATCATTAATTATCGGAAGCCGAATCAAAGTTCATCAGATGAAAGGAAAATAGCACCGCTCATTATTTTTGAATCAGAAGGATGCTGGCGGCTATTGGCGTTACAAGAAAATAATTACAAACAATTTTTATTGGAGCGCATACAAAATATTAAACAGACTACCGAAACTTACCCCAAACATAATGATGGAGATATTCGAGAACTCTTCTCTGGCTCATTTAAAAGTTACCTCGGCAAAGATAAAATTGAAGTAAAAATATTAATGGATTCTAAATGGGCAGAAAGATTAAGACCGAAATTATTATTGGAGAATGTTTGTTACACTCAGCAGGAAGATGGGAAAGTACTTCTTGAAACTACGGTAAATTCATTCAATGAAATAGCGGCTTGGATAGTAAGTAGAGGTAAAGGAGTGAAAGTAATAAGCCCCGAACCATTAAAAGAGATGGTCCTGAAATTAGCGAAAGAAGCGATAGAGAATTATGAGTAAATCTATATTTGAAAGCAATCCACAACAGAAACAAAAGCATATAATTATCATTCTGACATGAATCTAATATCAGTAAATCAAAATTTGAAAGCAATCCACAGCCATTATTTCTATTGGCTTTTTAGATATTTTTCGAGACGAATAGCAAATTCGCTTAATTCCGGAATCTAACTAAAAAATAGACTTTTATTAAACATTTTTCTAAATGAGAAAGTTTAATAGAATATTCATGTGGACTTAAACATCATTTTTATAAACAATTATTTGTAACTTTGTAAAGTAATTGTTGAAGATAAAGCAGCTAACATTACATGACTAATTTGAAAAAGACATTATGAATAAAGCAAAAATATCCATTCGATTTTTTGATGACCGTGAAGTGCGTGCTATATGGGATGAGGAAAACTCCAAGTGGTGGTTTTCGGTATTGGATATTATTGCAGTGCTAACCGATCAAAACGATTATACTAAAACACGTAATTACTGGAAATATCTTAAAGCTAGGTTGAAGAAAGAAAACAGCCAAGTGGTTAGTACTACTACCCAGTTGAAATTACTGGCTCCCGACGGCAAAAAACGTTTTTCAGATATGTTGGATTTCAAAGGTATCATTGCACTGGGCAAAGAATTCCCCGGTAAGAAGGCAAACCGATTTATTGAATGGTTTACATACAGTGATGATAGTATAGACGGGAAAAGTAAAATAAAAGCATATGCATTATTTGAAAGCTCATTTATAAATATCATTGAAGTAGGCACGACCAAGGGCTTACAACAAATTCACGCATATTTATTTGGCGGATTGTATGATTTTGCCGGTCAAATCCGGCAAAAAAACATTTCAAAAGACGGTTTTCAATTTGCAATATCAAGATTTTTAGGCGAAACATTAAAACAAATAGATGCAATGCCTGAAACCACATTTGACGATATAGTAAATAAATATGTGGAAATGAATATCGCACATCCTTTTATGGAAGGAAACGGTAGGAGCACTCGAATATGGTTGGATTTAATTTTGAAAAAACGGATGAAAAAATGTGTAGAATGGAGTAAAATAGGCAAAGTAGATTATATGAATGCAATGAAGCAAAGTCCAACAAACAGTATGTTAATAAATAATCTTTTAAAAAACGCATTAACAGACAAAATTAATAACCGTGAAATGTTTATAAAAGGGATCGATTATTCATATTACTATGAAGAAAATGCCTGAGAAATAATAGTTAGATTGATTTTAAATTTTTAGAATATAGCTGCGAATAGCTTATTGATGTTTCTTAACCAAATATCAGGTAATCAAAATTTGAAAGCAATCAATAATACTTGACAATAATACCTGCGCTTACTATCTTTACAGAGGTTGGTTGCTCGCCCTGCCGGTAATGCGAAAGTAGCAACAGTTTTTTAAAGGGGCTTAAAGATTTTTTAAGCCCTTTCTCTTTTGTCTAAGTTAGTCATCTCAATATGTTTTTATATACCTTTTATCGAAATCATGTATAGTTTGAATTCAGTCTTCTATTGTAAAGCTTGAATCTAATATCCGTATATCGAAATTTGAAAGCAATCCATTTTTTACCCAAGAGAAAACTTTTAGAATAAAGAACTTTAATAATAATTAACTTATCTTAGGGAGAGTTAATTGTGAATGGGAATTTGCAGTGTGTTACTTGGCAAATTGAACGCCAACAATTATATTGAAGATTTTGGGTTGGTTATCGTAGGGATAAATTTTAAAACAAGGAGTATTCAAATGACAAATTTTAAAATGAAAATAAATACGACATTAGTTGCATTAGTTTTTGCAGCGATTTTTTCGTTAGGAATTACTTCCTGTAAACAGAGCACGCAGAAAGAAAATACTACTACTCAAACAGAAATAAATGTTGTTATTGCAGAACAAGAAGTATTGGATGTACAGAAAGCATGGGGTGATGGAATTGTGAAGATTGGAAAAGTTTTTATGGAAAAAGGCGACTTCAAAAACGCAGCCACTGAACATATAAATAACTTTTATAATTATCATGAAGGCACTGTTTTGTTTAAACCGACTATGGCATCAGGAAAGCAATTCCGTACCGATTTTGAAGGAGCTTTATCATATTTCATAGCTGGAAACGCTAATTACGCGGAAGACCATGGCTTTGCTATAAAACCATGGAGTAGTGTGCGCTGGGAAAGTATTGGGATAAAAATCATTGGTAATATGGCAGTAGCAATGGGTAACTATTATTTCACACCTGCAAAAGGTGGTAATGAAGTAAAAGTAGAATATTCATTTGCTTATACGAAAGATAAAGAAGGTAAATTGAAAATTATCCTTCATGACTCACACATTCCTTTCTCGGCTGAAAAGAAATAAAGCACGAAACACTAACAAAATGTAGCAGCAATAATGACTTTGGTGTTGGCTCAAGTATTTAGCCCTGAAAAAACTTCAGTGTCGGTGGACAGGTGAGCCACGAATCCCTTACTAAAAAAATATGGAATATTATGGATAAACAGACCAATTATTATTTTCTCTCTGGACTATTCTTTGTGGTATTACTCGTATTAGAATTGACTGATATTTATGGGAACTCAGGATGGTTTAAATTCTTTCTGTTGATTTTATCAACTACATTTTTGATTAGTGGTCTTTTGAGTAAAAGGAAAAATAAAAACGACATATAAAGACAATTTTGAAGTAAGCAATCTAATCGGGGCCCTAAAGTAAAAAGCAATATTTGATACTATCATCAACACATATTTAGATGCTGCAAGATTTTTTTTAATCTTCACCTATCGAGTTTTATAAAGCAAAAGAATTAATTGAACCCGTAAAAGAGAAAATTAGAATAATTTTAGAAATATTTAGAAATGCCAAACATTTCATATACGTAACCGTTACAGTTCATTGAAAAAGAAGAGCAAACTGATATGAAAACTATTTACTTTATTAGAAAATTTTTACACTTTTTTAGTTTAGAATCCGAACTCGAAAATCAAGATTCTGTATATGATGAAATTAAAAAAGGGAGTGTATTCAAAGGCACAAATCTTTGGATTTTAATTTTTGCAATTATTGTAGCTTCTGTCGGACTCAATATGAACTCCACGGCAGTAATAATTGGAGCGATGCTCATATCACCTCTCATGGGACCTATCAATGGTATGGGTTATAGTATAGCAACATACGATTTTGAACTTTTTACAAAATC
>JBAYVI010000061.1:0-18087 GCA_041674625.1 Melioribacteraceae bacterium
AAAGTTACAGCCGGATCTATATTAGTTAGACAGAGAGGAACAAAATTTCATCCTGGAACTAATGTGAAGAAAGGTAAAGATGATTCTTTATTTGCTACTATCGAAGGATTCGTAAATTTTGACGTTAAGAAAAACAATAGAAAATATATTCACGTTTTAGAAAATGTGAATTAATATTTCCTTATAGTTTTAGAAAAAAAAGCTGCCCATAAGGCAGCTTTTTTGTTTTAAATAGTCTGCCTCAAACACTCAGTTACCAAATATATTTGATGCCTGAGTAAATTTGGTGTTTTTTAGACTACTTCATAAATATCATCTTTTTGAAAAGTGTAAAATTACCAGCCTGAATTGAGTAAAAATAAATCCCACTGGTTAAATAAGCAGCATTAAAATCTACGGAATACTTTCCTACTGTTTGATCTCTATTAACTAATTTTGTTATTTCCTGACCAAGTACATTGTAGACGCTTATTGTTACATGTGATGTTTTGGGAATCTCATAATTTATTATTGTCGCAGGATTAAACGGATTTGGATAATTTTGTGACAAAGAATAATTTGATGGAGTTTCAGAATCTATGAGTTTAACATCTGTCGAAACTAAATTAATTAATAGATTAGTATCACTTGCGTGAGCACTTGGACTAACAAAAATTAAGTACTGTGGATAATTCAACAAATTTATATTATAATATGAAATTTTATCTGTTACTTTTAATCTAAAATACCCGTTCATATCACTCCATGTCTCAACCATAGCAGAATCCTCATGAAATGCATTAACATGGAAATTCTGGTTTGGCGAATTCCCATTTATTGTAATTCTACCACTAATGACAGAATTTGACAGAAAAACCTTAAAGTTGTGAGTTAAATGATTGCCAGTAATTATTGTGGGGAAATTATGATAAGATGCTACATATGTTGTATCCCAAGAGTCCCCAATACCAACTGTAACATTGTTCCTCGGTAAATTATATTCTGGGATCAACCCAATTTCATAATACCCCATTGAATCAGCAATAGCATTTCGGTTTAAGTAATTGTTATCCGCACTAACATAAATTTTTCTTTGACCCACAAATGGTTGTCCATTTTCTCCATATACAAAACCGGAAATATATGCAGACGCTGGCGTTATGGTAAAATCTATATTTGAATGAGTTGTTGAAACGCCAGGATCAATACTAAATGTATATCTATCAGGCGTGGCAACATCCGGTCTGAAAAATAATGAGTTATCAATTCTTAATTGCCATGGATTTCCCGTGGTATCAGAATCCATTTTAATAGAAAAATTACCATTAACGTCTGTTATCCCTGACCATAATCTTTTTTCGTTTTTAGATGCAAGTTTCACAATTACATTTTGACGACCGCTTCCACCGCTTTTAACACTTCCTGAAAATGTGAATTTTTGATTTGCCGTTGAAAGATCAGTAATTTGTCCAGCTACAAGTCTAATTATATTATTATTTTTAAAATAGAATATATAATGAGCTGGTGCTAAACCAAGCTTCTGTTGAAAAGATATCTTGCCGTTTGCAGTACCATCTATATCCGGCAGACCATTTACACTTTCTGAATTCCCATCAACCTGCATATAGGTAGTCCAAATTACATCAATAGTGTTATTTAGAATTCCATTGTTATCTGTATCAACCCATATTTGAATATATGCTGTATCACCTACATTTGGAACATTATAACTCCAGCCAAACAAGCTGCCTGGTACAGCTGAAAAATTATTGTTCACCCCTGCAACCAGTAGATTACTAATCTGGGCAAAGGAACTGACACTAAAAAATAAAAAAATAAAAACAATTTGTATTAACTTTTTCATATCTCCACCCTTACATTAAAATTGACCAACCTCTTTATCTGCAACGCTGATTGCGCTGTCAAATAGTTTTATAGCTGAGACCATTTCTTCTTTTGAAATAATCAAAAGCGGAGTTATTAAAAAACGACTTATTCTTACCTACATATATAATCCGTTTATCATCATTTCAGATGTTACATTAACAACCATAAAAGGTTCGCCTTTTAGATTATCCTCCTTCGTGTTAAAAGGTTTTTTAGTGTTTCTATTTTTTCTTTCCTATAATTTTCTTTATAAGAAATGTGGTTGCAGAAAATTTGTTTTTATAAAATTAAAGAGTATAATCATTGTATTGATTTTTGAACTTGGCTGGTTAGCAAATTTTGAAATATGTATAGAATTGAAATGCACGGTAATGCATTCATATAAGAAATGTAATTGATTCGAATTGGGATTAGTAATAAAAGCAATCTCATCAAAAGATAAAAATTCCATTTTAAAACTCCAACCATAAAATCCGAGTGAAGTTTAATCATTTATCCTTATTGAATCAAGGGGTATTTTACACATAAAAAAGCAGTAAGGATATCCTTACTGCTCAATATAACATCATTTAAACCGACAACTTATTTTATGGAAAATCAAAGACCGAGGCGTTCCATATCGGCAACTAAAGTAGTTACTGCATTTACGGAATAATCGAACAATTTCTGCTCTTCTTCATCTAAAGCGAAATCTAAAATTTTCTCTATTCCATTAGCACCCAGAACAGCCGGCACTCCAACATAATATCCCGAAACACCAAATTCTCCATTTAAGAATGCACATGCAGGAAGAACTCTTTTTTGATCATGCAAGATAGCTTCAGCCATTGCAATAGCTGATGAAGCCGGACTATAAAAAGCAGAGCCGGTTTTAAGCAGTTTTACTACTTCGCCGCCAGCCATTTTAGTACGCTCTACCATTGCATTCATTACTTCTTTAGCTTTTGCTTTATCATTATATTTTCTTTCTAATAGTTCCATTACAGGGATACCATTTACATTTGCATATCGGATAATTGGAACCATTGTATCACCGTGTCCGCCGAGTACCATTGCATTAACGTCTTTTACAGAAACACCAAGTTCCCAAGCAATGAATGTAGAGAAACGCGATGAATCGAGTACACCTGCTTGACCAATAACACGATTAGTAGGAAATCCTGATACATTCTTAAATAATGTAACCATTGCATCAAGTGGGTTAGATATAACTATTACTGTTGAATTAGGTGCAAATTGCTTTACGTTTTCAGCAACTGATCGCATAATCTTAGCATTAACAGCTAATAGGTCATCGCGGCTCATTCCCGGTTTTCTCGGAAGCCCTGCTGTAACAATTACAAGATCAGAACCTTCTATATCTTTATAATCATTTGTCCCTTTGCAGGAAATATCAAAACCATCAACACGAGATGCTTCTGCTATATCTAAAGTTTTTCCTTGTGGTAAATCTTCTACTATATCGAATAAAACTACATCACCAAGTTCTTTTAATGCAATTAATTGTGCTAAGACTCCACCAATCTGTCCGCCGCCAATTAAAGAAATTTTCTTCCTGCCCATATCAGCTCCTAATATTAATTAATTATTTTAATTTAATTACAAGAATTGTTTCAGTTCCTTCCGGTGTTGATTTATAACTAAGTTCATCTAAGAATGATCTCATAATATGAATGCCGCGCCCGCTGTCCTTAAGAATATTTTCCGGTTTTGTTGGATCTGGTACTTTCTCGATATTAAACCCGCTCCCTTCATCTTTTAAAATGACAGTCATTTTCTCTTCATCAACAGTCACTTTTATCTTTACTTTTTTATTTGGGTCTTGTTTATTACCATGAACAACGCAGTTGGAAGCAGCTTCCGAAAAGGAAAGTGCCAAACTATTATATTTAATTTCGGCGAGATTACTTGCTTGAGCGATATCAATAATAAATTCTTCCGCTTCAGGCAGAAAGTATGGGTCGCTTGGTATTTCCTTATAATAAACTTTTTCGGGCAATTTTTTTACTCCGCAGTTCTTAATTAGTTATCTATCTATAAAAATATAACGGATAGAATCTCTTTTCAAGTACAATATTCAAAATAATGCAATTAAAATGCAATTGATGCTTTTAGATTCATATTAGCCATATTTCTATTTACAGCATTTTCGGTTTTAATAAACTCATACCAGCCATAAAATGAAATTGAAACATTACTTAAAGCAACTGTAATATCTGAAACCGGTCCTATACTTTCATACCTTGATAGGAGTTTTTTATTAATATCATTATCATATCCGAATGTACTTAAATTAAAATAACGAATACCCGCACCAAGAGAAACCTTATTATAATTGTAATATAATTTAATTTCACTAAAAGCTTCACTTAAATATCGAATAGGTCTACTTTTAAAATCATCCCAATTAAAATCTCCCTGTTCACTAAACTTTAAATATCCGGTACCTACTAATTTCATTCTTCTTGAAAGATGAAATTGGGTTGAATCTCTAAGAGCAAGCTGCCTAAAAGCATAACTCTTAAAATTAGGACTTAGTTCCTCAAAATCATAAACAGTATAATTAGCAGAGACTTCTGCATTGTTTTTCGATTCAAACCGATCTGTCTTAAATATTCCACCGCCACTTAACTTAATAATTCTATTGATATTGTTGTTAGAGCTTCGCTCCTTAAAAATATATACAGTTTTATTTATGCTTGCTTCGGTATTAATAAATGCTGTAAATATTGCATTGATTTTTCTTTCATATTGAATGCGGGCTATTGTAAGTAGTTCATCCCTATCATCATAATTCTGTTCACTCGGTGTATCGTATCTGAGTTTACGATGGAAAATACTCGTAATAATCAAGTCCTTACGGGTTAGATTAATTTTACCTAAAAAAGTGATTGTAGATAATTGCGAGAAATTATTTTTTTGTGCTTCTTGAATACTTTTTTCATTAAATGAAAAATCGGAAATACCTTCGATTCTTTTTGGTTCGTGTTTTTCTTCTCGTTCAGAATAAGAAGCTCTTAAATTAGCTTGCAAAACTTCTGATACAAATGATACATTCCCGGCAAATTCTAAACGAAATTCATTGATTTTATTATCGAGATTAATATTGCTATTATTTAGTGAAATGAATCGTGTATTACGATCAATATCGCGCCAATAGACTCTTCCTAAAAGATCAAAAAGCAATTTATCATCTGAAGAGATATAATTTAGTTTTTCTTGAATCAGATAATTAGATTCGGTGCGACTTTGAATGTTGTTTGTTATTCCAAATTCGCTCGAAGTTGTAGGATCGGCAGCGAAATAAAAATCTTTCCTTTGTTCAGAATAACCGGCTAATAATTTATTGCTGAACTGGGAATCGAATTGATTAACTATTTCGGTATTAAATATTCTTAAGGCATTTTTTCGAGGGGAGATATCTTCATTCTGAAAACGAGCAGATGAATTTATAATAAAATCATTAAGGGAAAGTTGTTCTAAAAAACCTTCTACACCATATAATAAACCACTATCATCTTCACTAATCTGTTTATTCTTAGATAAACCTAAATACGGAGTAACAGATAGGTTTGGATTAAATTTTATTTTAGTATAACCTGATAGATTTATTTGAGATGCTTTATTTATTGCAGTTTTTCGGTCATCGGAATAGATAGTGTTGTCTATTAATACACCGGCTCTGAAGGTTTCTGAAAATATATATTCGCCTATTGCACTTAGGTACTGTTCATCTTTTATATTTTTTTCAGATGTTTTAGTAATAGTTGAAGTAAAATTTTCTTTTACACCGGTAAAAAAATCTTTTTTATCTAAAAAATATTTAACCCTATAATTGAAGAAATAAGTATTAAGCTGCTTATCAAAAATTGATGAGACGTTTTTATATTTATAACCCGAAAGAAGGAATTTGGATGTATCTACTTCTACCTGTGAAAATAAGGTAGAAGTAAATACAACAAATAGAAAAATGCTATATAGTAATCGTTTCACCGCGAGCGGGTATTGTAACATTTAAGAAACCAAGTGAGTGAAGTTTTTCCTTAAAAATCTGCTGTTGTTCATATTCACCATGAACCAAAATATAATTTTGCATTCTGCTTTTATCAAACTTATCTGCATAATTATAAAGTTCTTCAGCATCTGCATGTGCACTAAAGGATTCCATTACCATAACTTCTGCCTTTAGATCATATTCATCGCCGAAAATTTTTATTTTCTTATCGCCGTCAATTATTCTTCTGCCAAGAGTGTTCACTGCTGAATACCCAACCATTAGAATAATATTATTTGGATTGCCGACATTATTAGCTAAGTGATGCAAAATTCTTCCGGCTTCACACATACCTGAACTTGAAATAATAATGAGTGGGCCTTGTTTCTCATTTAATCGTTTAGAGTCTTCGACATCAGTTATATACGTAAGCTTTTTGAATCCGAATGGGTCTTCTTCTTTTAAGAGAAATTGAACAGTTTCATAATCGAAACATTCAGGATGCATTCTAAAAACATCAGTAGCATTAACTGAAAGCGGGCTATCGACATAAGTTGGAATTGGAACTAATTTAGTTCTATCATAAATCCTATTTAATGCAAAAACAATCTCTTGAGTTCTTCCTACACTAAAGGCGGGAATAATAATTTTGCTTTTGTTCTTCATTGCACGGCGCACAACTTCTTCCAATTGTGCTTCGGAGTTTAGTGCATTTTCATGCATCCTGCCACCATAAGTACTCTCTGAAATAAATAGATCTACATTCGGAATATGTTCAGGGTCTTTTAGTATAGGTAAATTATTTCTTCCAAGATCACCGGAGAAACCAAGTTTAATTACTTTATCATCTTCTCTAATCGTTAGAAGTACAGAAGCAGAACCAAGAATATGACCAGCATCGAAAAATGTTAATTTAATACCGGGAGCAATTTCTCTTTCGCGATGATAATTCATTCCGACAAACATGCCAAGTGTAGCAAGAGCATCATCTTGTGTGTAAAGAGGTTCAAATGGATTTTGTCCTCTCTTCTTTCTTCTTTTATTTACGAACTCTACATCTTTTTCTTGTATATGAGCACTATCTTGCAGCATTACGGCAGCAAGATCTCTTGTTGCAAATGTTGAGTAGATATCGCCCTTAAATCCTTTTCTGACAATAGTGGGTAGATTACCCGAATGATCGATATGAGCATGAGAAAGAATAATAAAATCAAGCTCTTCCGGATCAAATAGATCGAATGTTCTATTAATTTCAAAAGCTAATTTTCTTTTACCTTGATACATTCCACAATCGAGCAAAAACTTTTTTCCGTTAGTTTCAATCAAATGCATAGAACCGGTAACAGTACGAGCGGCACCAACAAAAGTAATTTTCATTTTTTTTAAGCCTTTATAATTTTATAGTTTTTGTATCCGTTATAAATCTCCTTTGCTGCTGTTTTAACTACTGTGGCAGTTGGAATTGCTAAAAGCATTCCAAATACTCCGAGTAACTTACTGCCGGCAATTATTAAAACAATTATTGTTACCGGATGGAAATCTGTGCTTTTAGAAAAGACATTCGGTTGAATAAATCCATTATCAATTGTATAAATAATTAAAAACATTACTAATATACTTGGAAGCATTGATAAATCACCGAATTGAACTACTGAAATAATTATAGCAGGTATTCCACCGATTATCGGACCGAAATAAGGAATTAGATGACCGATACCTGCGACAACTCCGATAGAAACAGAATTATTTATTCCAAGAATCGATAAGCCTAATGCACTCAAGAAACCGACTAAGAATGCATCTAATATCCAACCTCTAACAAATCTTCCAAGTTGAATCGATATTTTTCTTATTACCCAATACGATACTTCAAAATATCGATTAGGCATGATATTAATAATCCCTTTTGTAATTGATTTTTTATCTTTCAAAAAGAAGAAGATCATAAATGGTACGATTACAAAAAGAGTAAGTAATGATAGTATGCTGGAGATAAAATCAGATAAGTTATTAACAACATTGTAAATGGAATTTGTTAATAGGTTTTGAATTTTTGCGACTAATTCGGAAGAATTAACAAATGGAACAAATTTCTTAATAAAAGTTTCTAATTGTCCTGAAAAATTTTCAACGCTTTCTTTACTAAGAGTAGCTAAAATTGTATTAAACTGCCCCATAATTTTGGGAATCAAAATCCAGATACCGAGTGCAATGGCGCAACCAGCTGTGATAACTACAATAAATACAGAAAATAAACGGGGAAGACCTTTTTCTTCAATAAAATCAACAACAGGATTAAATATCATTGCTATTAAAAGTGATATGGTAATAATGACTATTATATCGATAAATAGATAAGCTAAATAAAGAGATAATAATAAAGAAATTACTATTCCTGATAGGCGTATTATTTTTTTAATATAAACTTCTTTCGTAGTCATCTTATGTTCATAATTAGTATAGTGCAATATTCTGATTTATAATAATAATTTCAATTAAAATATGGGATAAGTTACTGCCCAATTTTTTATATTTAGTGATATAATTATAATATAAACATAGGATAAAAATGGCAGATATTGAACTACTAAATCAAATACGCGAAAAAGCTTCGCAAAAAAAGAAGACTATTGTATTACCTGAATCACATGATGAACGTGTTTTAAGAGCAGCAGAGATACTTGCAAAAGAAAAAACATGCAACATAATTACTCTTGGTAACGAAGAAAAGATTCGTTCGGATGCACAAAAATTAGGTCTGGATTTATCAGGTGTAAGAATAATTGACCAAGAAAAATCGGAGAAACTTAGTGACTTCGCTAATATTTTTTATAACAAAAGAAAACATAAAGGTGTAACGATAGAGCAAGCACATGAAACTATTAAGAGAGATATCTTTTTTGCAGGTATGATGGTGGCTGAAGGTATGGCTGATGGAAGTGTAGGTGGATCTTTTGCAACAACTGCCGATATTACAAGAGCCGGAATTTTTTGTGTCGGATTAAAAGAAGGCATTTCAATTTTATCGAGTTTCTTTTTAATGGCGTATCCTGAAAAAGCATACAGCTTTGCTGATTGTGCAGTTAATCCAAATCCTGATGCAAGTCAATTAGCTGATATTGCAATCTCAACTGCCGATAATCATAAAGCATTAACCGGTGATGAAGCATATATAGCAATGCTTTCGTTTTCCACTAAAGGTAGTGCTGAACATGAATTAGTCGATAAAGTTCGTGAAGCCACTAAATTGGTTAGAGAAAGAAGACCTGATTTGAATGTAGACGGCGAACTTCAATTCGATGCCGCAATTGTTGAAGGCGTTGGAAAGAAGAAAGCACCAGAGAGTACAGTTGCAGGAAGAGCAAATGTATTAGTATTTCCTGACTTAAATGCAGGTAATATTGGTTATAAGATTGCTCAAAGATTAGGTGGTGCTGAAGCGGTTGGACCTGTTAATCAGGGATTGAAAAGACCATTTTTCGATCTTAGCCGTGGATGTAGTGTCGAAGACATTGTAAATACATCAGCGATTGCTGCCTTAATGGCATAAATATTTTTTGTTTAATTTGAAAGTCCCTATTTCTTTGTATGTGTTATACAATTTTGCAATAGGGATTTTTTATTTTAAAAATTAAGCGATATTTATTTTATTCAGGAGCTCGGTATAGATCGTAAAAATATTAAGTTCTTGCATATAGAAATATTTCTCTTACCTTATCTTCGAACTCTTTGTCAGAGAGCTGCGGATAGAAATGTTTTAGAGCTGCTTTTTTCAATTCCCATGCGGAGTAATACAATTCCAGAGCAAGCTCAAGTTTTTTAGTACCTGAGAATTCCTTAAAACGATTAGCAACCGGATCATTATTTTTTTCACTATTCCTAATCACTGGGAATTTATTATAAATCAATATACGGTGAATCAAGTTCTGACCAAGAAAGAATAATAAACTACTTCTTTAGAATCGATCTAAGATTGGCAGTTCATGTATTATTGCCAATTTTAGGATTTTTGTTTCTCCGAGTTCCGGCATTTGGATATAGGCGATATATAGCCCACTTGCAACCATATAACCTGCATCATTGTTTAAGTCCCACCTTACAAATTGTGATTGAAGGTCTGACTTTTCAATATGAGCGACAAGTTGTCCCGCCATATTAAATATCCTTATAGTTGCTTCAGCGGGTAAATGAGAAAATGTTACAAACCGTTGATACTTATTCAACTCCTGCGGATTAGCTCCATAGTATGGATTAGGGAATACATTAATTCTGGAAATATCTACTTTTGCAAAAGGAGTTTGCGGAATAACTTCAATTACATCCAATTGATTTTCATAGATATGAGAACCATAAGGAGGTTTCTCATTATATGCATATGCAGTTACAGCAAAGTAATATTTTTGTCCATAATGTAAAGGGAGGTTAGAATTAAATGCATCCTTCGTAATTGTGATAGAGCGATTAATACCGGAATCCGTTCCAAAAGCCACCACCTTGTCTATATATTCATTAGCCGATTCATCAAATTCTTTATTAATAATTGCGGTTACATCATTTTTAATATCAAATGTAGCAATGCGTATTGCATCAGAGATAGAAAATCCGGGATAGGGTATTTGGTAAACATTATATCCCTCGAAATTAAATCCATATTTGGAATAGCTTTCAGTACGCATAATTGCAGTAGGGTTTTCACCCCATGATAAAGTTATTTCGCTTTCTGTGGTGGCAATGTTAATTTCTGGCTTTGGAGGTGCTGCTAAAATATCAAATGAATTATCAAATAGAAATTGAGCCGCTAAATCATATTCTTTCAACAATGTAATTGCTTGCAAATTATTGATTCCCTTAGTGCCACCGGCTACAATTTCTGCAACTATAACTTCTTGAGTATCACCATAAGCAATATTAAAAGGACCTGAAGTTATTTCTAATCGGCGATCACCGGGTCGGTGTAACAGTCCATCAACCCAACCGGTTTTATCTATTGGATTACCGGATAATAAGAATTTAGTTGGAAGATTAGTAATCGGGTCTATATATGGTTTATCCATATATGGGTATTTTCCTTGGAATATATTATAAAATGCTAAAGTACCCGATTTATAATTCCCTTGAGTAGGATCAGTATAAACAGGGTTTCCTCCAACCATAAAATAAAAAGCCGTCATACCAAGATTTTTTTTGCCGATTACCAATCTATTTTTGAATACCGCAGTATCTGAGGGACTGCCATCTGCTATTGGTCCTTGAACAAAATCAAAACCAACTGCAGGAACATTTTCACCATAAACAGCATCATTATAATAACCATTATATCCAAACCCCAGACCTAAAGTTGAATCACATCCAACATAATCATCGCCAACATCGCCAACATCGGGGTCTGCCCACATAGAAACATACATATCAGTAAATGGTTTTTCTTCTAAATTTTTATTGATCAGAATATATTTTCTAAAAAGCATATTGCCAAGAGGACCTGGAGTATTGTATCCCCAAACAGTTACTTGCTCTTCAATTCCCATAGGAGGCGAACCATAAAAATATTCTGTTGCCTTAGAATCAAAATCATTACAGACAAACCAGAGAGTTTGATCAGCGCCCGGTATGCCAGGAATATCGATGAGTGGATCATATAAACCATTTTTATTAATATCATCGAAAGGTGCACCTTGTGCTGCGGGCCATTCCATCCAATCTGTTTTATATCTTTCTCTTACTTCTTTTTGGTCTTTCCCATCGCCATCATTCACTTCATTTAAAAGATTTGCATAAGCATAGTCCGGTCTAACACGGTAAATTCTTACATCTGGGTCATTAGGATTCACGGCTTCCCATTTGCCTGTTGCATTTTTAATGACTCTTCCGGGTACTGTTCCTTGTCGATAGACAGAGCCGCCAACCCGAACTTGAGCATCTACTTTTCCGCCCCATAGAAGTCCGGATTGAAATACCGCAGTTCGCCAAGAACCTTTGGGATAAATAAATCCGGAATTGCCATTTTGTGACATATCAGATTCACCATCATTCTTAAACCAAGTGGAAATTTTATTAATATTAAATTTAGAATAGGATGGTTCACCGTTTACTTTTAGGAGGGGAGATTTTTTCTCATTTTCTTTTTGTTGTGAGATTATTTGATTACCGGAAAATATTATAATTACAAGAAAAAAATTTACGAAATATGTAATCTTTCTGTTCATAATTGCTCCTGTAACTTATCTCTAAGCCCTTGGAAATACCGTAATAACTTTCCAATTATAAAATAATTAATTTCCATTAAAGTAAATTATAAAAGTAGGTGTAAAAATTTTGGTATTGATTTTCATTAGCATTATCGTATTAAAAAAAACTTATTAATACTGGAACTCTTTTTTGATTATCTTTGTTAGCTAATAAAAAGGGAAGCACTATGAAAAAAATATTTTTTGTTGTAATAGCATTTTTATTTGCAGTAAGTTTTATAAATGCTTCAGAAAAGGATAAGAAAGTGGAACCAATATATAACATAACCGTTAAGAATATGGATGGAAAAGAAGTGAAACTATCCGACTACAAAGGGAAAGTATTGTTGATAGTTAATGTAGCAAGTAAATGCGGATATACTAAGCAATATGCCGGACTTCAAAAAATTTATGATCAATATAAGAGCAAAGGATTTGAAATTTTAGCATTCCCTTGCAATGATTTCGGTGGACAAGAACCAGGCACTAATGAAGAAATTCAAGAATTTTGCTCTAGCAAATTTGATGTAAAATTTCCACTCTTTGATAAAGTAAAAGTACTTGGAGATAGCAAAGCCCCATTATATTCACTCCTTACTAATAATGATTCGGTAGAAAAAGGTGATATTAAATGGAACTTTGAGAAATTCTTAATCTCAAAAGATGGAAAGATCGTTGAGAGATTTAGAAGTAAAGTTGAACCTGAAAGTAAAGAAATGACATCTTCCATAGAAAAAGAATTAGCAAAATAATATCATCCGAATTTTAAAAAATGTGCCGGTTATTGTTTTGTAATTACCGGCTTTTTTTTAACAAAACCGATAATATATTTTAATGTGGACATTTATCTATATTCCATTAATAAAATATTGCTCAAACATTGCTTTTCTTATCAAAGGATCATTTAGGAAAGATTCGATAATTATAAACCTCTTATTTCATGAAGTAATTTCATTTAACTAAAATCGGTCTAAGATTGGTTGTTCATGTATAATAGCCAATTTTAATATTTTTGTTTCACCGAGTTCGGGCATTTCTATATATGCGATATATAATCCATCTGCAACCATATATCCTGCATCGTTATTCAAGTCCCACTGTACGAATTGATCAGAATATAGTTTTTTAATATGTGCCACCAATTGTCCTGCTAAATTAAATATCTTAATTGATGCCGCAGCGGGCAAATGAGAAAACGTAACAAACCGTTGATATTTATTCAGCTCTTGTGGATTATACGCATAATATGGGTTCGGAAATACATTAATTCGAGAAATATCTTCCTTTACAAAATCTGCTTGTGGAATTACTTCTATCACTTCAAGCTCATTTTCATAAACTTTTTCGTCATAAGCAGGCTTTTCATTATAAGAATAGGATGTTACAGCAAAATAATATTTCTGTCCATAATTCAATGGAAGATTACTATTTAAGGCATCTTGAAAAATAGATATTGATCTTTTAATACCTGAATCCGATCCATAAGCTACAATTCTATCTAAATAGAGTTGAGTAGATGGATCGAATAAAGAATCGATAACGGTTTTTACATCATTAATAATATCAAAAGTAGCAATACGAACAGCATCTGATAAAGAAGTGCCGGGAGCCGGGATCTGATATATATTATAACCCTCAAACTTAAATCCATATTTAGAAAATCCTTCCGTCTCTTGAATTACATCAGTGTCTTTATCCCAAGATAAAGTTATCTCATCTTCTTTTGTCGAGACTGTTACAACCGGTTTATGAGGTGCTGCTATAACATCAAAAAAATGATCATAAGTAATATACGCGGCACGAGTATGTTCCTTGAGCTTATTAATAGCAGTAAGATTAGTAATTCCCGGTTTAAAACCTGCTATTATTTCGGCAAATATAACCTCTTGAGTATCACCATAAGCAATATTAAATGGTCCTGTGGCTATTCCATTCCTGCGATCATTCGAACCGTAGGATGCACTATTTTCATACCAACCGGTTTTATTTACTGGGTCGCCCGAATATGGGAAACGTGTAAATTTACCTGTTGTGGGATCGAAATAAGGAATACCTGTTTTATATACGATTCCCTGAAATTGTTTATAATTCCCTAATGTAGCTTCTTCGTAATTCCATTCATGCGGTTCACCAAAAGTTTCTGATGATTTATGGTAAAAATATGCAGTTGATAAGGGAAGATTTTTCTTTCCTAAAAAATATTTACCCTTATAGATGGCGGTGTCAGAAGCTAATCCATTTACAAGTGGTCCCTGAAGAAGTGATATTCCAACTGCCGGGGGAGAATCACGATAAGTATAATCATAATTGGTTGCATTATATGTATAACCTAAATTTAATATACTATCACAACCAATAAAATCATCACCAGGGTCTCCAACATCTGCATCCATATAAATAGATACATACATATCGGTAAATGGTTTTTCTTCTAAATTTTTATTAATAAGAATATATTTCCTAAAATACATATCTCCTAAAGTACCGGTGGATTTATATGCCCAAATTGTAATCTGCTCTTCTATTCCCATCGGAGAGCAAAAAAAATATCTATTTGTTAATTCGCTATCAAAATCATTACAAACAGACCATATAGTTTGATCTGCACCGGGCACTCCGGGAATATCAATAAGGGGATCATAAACTCCATCTCCATTTTTATCCTCAAATGGAGCACCTTGAGAAGCTGGCCATTCCATCCAATCTTTTTTATAATTTTTTCTTATCTCTTTTGGGTCTAACTTAATATACCTTTCCGAATAATCATTTAATTGAGCAGTTGCATAATCTCGTCTAACACGATAGATCCTTACATCAGTGTCTTGAGGGTTTACCGCTTCCCATTTCCCATTGGCATTTTTTATCACTCTACCCGGTACAGTAGCTTGATGGTATTTAGAACCACCAACTCTTACTTCTCCATCAACTTTTCCTCCCCATAAAAGACCTGTTTGGAAAACTGCGTTATACCAACTATCTCTTGGATATAAAAAACCTGCATTACCATCAGGGTTTACGTCTGATTCTCCATTGTTTCTAAACCATGTGGAAAGATTATTAATATTTAATTGTGCGTATGAGGGTTCGCCGGTTGCTTTGTATAAAGGTGGGGAATTATCTTTTCGTTTCACTTGTCCTAAAATGGAAAAGGAGATGATAAGTTCAATTAGAAATAACAAAATAAAGATTCTAAAAGTATCTCTTTTCATCTCCTTTCTCCTTAATTAATTAAGAAAATCCGAAAGTAATTAACAAAAAAGCGAGTCAAATATCAGTGCTAAAATTTTTGCACTATAATTTTTTCATATTCAGTTTTCTTTGTCTTAGGTCTTTCGTAAATCCTGCACATTTCCTTGTATGTAGAAGCAAGATTAGGGCTTACTTGATTCCAATTAAAACGCCACATCCAATTGCCACCGAGCCGCCCCGGGAAATTCATACGTGCTTCGTTACCAAGATTAAGCATATCCTGCAAAGGGATAACAACGATTTCGGCTACGGATGCATAAGCAGTTCTAATCATTTCGAAGACAATATCATTACCATAGTAATTAAGATATTTTTGTGCCCACTGATAAATCCCTTCACCCTTTTTAATCTCGGAATCAATAAACCCGCGAGTAGTTTCGTTATCATGTGAGCCGGTATGAACGACACAATTAGTAATATAATTATGAGGAAGAAATTTTTTCTCTCCTTCGTCTCCAAATGAAAATTGCATAATTTTAATTCCGGGGAATTCGAATTGATCTCTTAATTGTTCCACTGATTCAGTAATTACACCAAGGTCCTCTGCGATGATAGGGAGTGTACCTAATTCTTCTCGAATTGAATTAAAAAGTTTTTCTCCGGGAGCTTTCACCCATCTACCGTTTATTGCAGTTTCAGCATCTCCGGGTATTTCCCAATAAGCATCAAAACCTCTAAAGTGGTCAATCCGAACTATATCACACAGGGTTAATAATTTTTTTATTCTAGATTTCCACCAGTTAAAATTATCCTTTTCCATAACTTTCCATTTATATAAAGGATTACCCCAAAGCTGACCTGTCGCGCTAAAATAATCAGGCGGTACTCCGGCTACAAACTCTGCTGTTCCATCTTCTTGG
Source organism: Melioribacteraceae bacterium (assembly GCA_041674625.1). Taxonomy (GTDB): domain Bacteria; phylum Bacteroidota; class Ignavibacteria; order Ignavibacteriales; family Melioribacteraceae; genus BRH-c32. The sequence goes on from JBAYVI010000061.1 coordinate 16,197, forward strand.
TTAATTGAAAATTGTTCTTTATTTCCCCATACATCGGCACTATCATAGGCAACAAATATAGGCATGTCGCCTATTATCTTAATCCCTTTTTTATGTGCATATTCTTTAAGATTTTGCCACTGTTCATCGAATAGATATTGAATGAAAACTTGATATTCATATTTATCAATTACTTTCTCTTTCCATTTATTTAATATATCTCCTTTACCAAATGCAATTTCTTTATCCCACTCAGTCCATTGAACTCCATTATGATATTCTTTTACTGCCATAAAGAGAGCATAGTTTTCTAACCAATTTTCATTTTCTTTAATGAATTTATGGCAGAATTTATCTACTGAATTACCTGAATCTTTAAAATTCCTGAATGCTATCTGAAGAATTTTGCTTTTTGCTATGATTAATGGCCCATAATCGATATCACCATTCCCAAAATCAGGATAATCATTAATGTCGCTTTGATGTAATAATCCCATTTCAAGAAGTTTATCTATGCTAATTAGCATAGGATTACCCGCAAAGGCAGAAAAGCATTGATAAGGTGAATCTCCATATCCGGTGGGTCCTAATGGGAACGTCTGCCAAAGAATTTGCCCGGAATGTTCCATAAAATCGATAAAATGATAAGCTTCTTTACCCAAGTCTCCGATTCCATATTTGCCCGGTAAAGAAGTAGGGTGCAGTAATATTCCTGCTGATCTTCCTAAATGCATATACAATCCTCAAAAATTAATTTCACTTAAAATAAAAATAAATAAAAACAACTGTTTTGTTATAACAAAAATTTTTTATTTTAGGTCCGGGATTGCGAGAGTGTGAAATGTATAATTAATCAATTGATTAATTATACCCCCCTGCAATTATAATTTTGCTATAAAAAATAATTTTACATAACTTGCTATTTCCAACGAGCAATATTCAGGGCAAATTCGTTTTTTAATCAAATAAATTTTTTCAACTGTAAGTCTGGAGCAGTAAATGAAAATTAATCGACTTTTTACTGAAGCCGGTAAAGACCCCTTCGAATCATTAGAATTTACAAAAAGAACATCCGAGATAAAGAATCCTGATGGATCAGTAGTATTCAGGATGGAAGATGTTTCAGTACCAAAGGAATGGTCGCAAGTAGCGACAGATGTAATAGCGCAAAAATATTTTAGAAAAGCCGGCGTTCCACGCCTGCTTAAGAAAGTTAAAGAAACCGGAGTACCTAAATGGCTTCAAGCTTCTGTGGCAGATACAAAAACATTGGAAGAACTTCCTGAAAAGGAACGTTATTCAAGCGAAACAGATTCAAGACAAGTGTTTTCCCGTTTATCAGGAACGTGGACATATTGGGGCTGGAAAGCCGGTTATTTTGATACCGAAGATGATGCTCGCTCATTTTATGATGAACTTGCATATATGCTTGCAGGTCAATACGCTGCACCAAACAGTCCACAATGGTTTAACACTGGGCTTAATTGGGCTTATGGAATTAATGGACCGGCACAAGGGCATTATTATGTAGATTTTCAAAGTGGTGAATTGACTCAATCAGAGGACGCATATACACATCCACAGCCTCATGCATGTTTCATTCAATCGGTAAGAGACGATTTGGTTAATGAGGGTGGAATAATGGATTTGTGGGTGAGAGAAGCCCGATTATTTAAGTATGGTTCCGGTACCGGATCGAATTTTTCCGATATTAGAGGTGCAAATGAACCGTTAAGTGGTGGTGGAAAATCTTCCGGTTTAATGTCATTCTTAAAAATAGGCGATCGTTCAGCAGGGGCAATAAAATCAGGCGGTACAACGCGTAGAGCGGCAAAAATGGTTACTCTTGATATTGATCATCCCGATATTGAAGAATATATTAATTGGAAAGTTGTAGAAGAACAAAAAGTAG
>JBAYVI010000062.1:0-18043 GCA_041674625.1 Melioribacteraceae bacterium
AACTAATTTTATGTTTCCTAAAGCAGCATCCAAAACTATCGGAATTAGATGTGGTTCAGGTTCGTGGCTCTCACCAATCATTCCATCAAAATCGCATCCTGCCGCATTGAAATATCGCAAACAAACAGATTTCAATCCATACGCTATATCAAAATCATTTAATACCATTTCTATAACATGTTTCGTATTTGCATAAGGATTAATCGGCTTTACACTTTCTTCTTCTGATATCGGGACTTTAATAGGGTTGCCGTATAACGAGCAGGTAGAAGAAAAAACTAATTTCTTTATTCCCGCTTCATTGACTGCTTTAATCAAATTAATGCTACCAATTACGTTATTTTGATAATACATTGCAGGGTTCTCAACAGATTCACCAACATAAGCAAACGCTGCAAAATGAACGACCGCATCTGCCTTCGATTCCTTAATTGCATCACATAATTCATTATAATTAAGTAAATCGACTCGATATAATTTTACTTGCTCGGGGACAGCTTCTTCATGCCCTCTGCTTAGATTATCCAATACTGCAACATCTATTTCCTTGGAAATAAGATATTTTACAAAGTGGCTGCCAATATATCCGGCACCACCTGTTACCAAAATTTTCAAATGTCCCTCAAAAAATTCTAATTAATAAAAATACAAAAAAGATTAAGATTTATTAACTTAATAATCTAATTCGGAGCAAAATTGTATGGGAAACAAACAATCAAGCAGATTGGTTTTTATTGATCTTCTTAAAGGGTTAGTTCTATTAATAATGATTGAAGTGCACGTATTTAATTCACTTCTTTTACTTCAATTTAAAGAAGCATCTTGGTTCAGTATTGTTAATTTCATTAATGGTCTTGTAGCCCCATCATTTCTTTTTGCTTCCGGTTTTACGTTCATTCTCTCTACAAGTAAAACCTTCGATTCGAAATTTGATAAAACTATTTTTTTAAGAAAATTAAAAAGAATTAGTGTAATCTTTTTACTTGGTTATGTACTCCGTCTCCCATATTTGAATCTTACTGACCTAATTAATAAGTCTAGTGAACTACAAATGAATATATTTCTTTCTGTCGATATTCTCCAATGTATTGCAGTCGGACTTTTTATTTTTGTAATCTCCTCTGCTATATTTAATAAAGAGAAATCAAATCTTACCTTTTTAATCATTGCTACATTCATAACAATACTTATAAGCCCTGTAATGTGGAAAATACAATTTGATAATTTTATGCACGTTGGAGTAGCTAATTATTTTAATAGAATTAATGGTTCTTTATTCCCTTTATTCCCTTGGATTGCTTTTATTTTTTCCGGCGGTATTGCTGCTCACTATTACTTGATTCTTAAAAAATCGGGTGAGACAAATAAATATTTTAATTCAATCTTAATTACAGGTGTATTGTTCACTGTTATAGGTTATTTCGTTTATATGAATTTAAGCGGAATCGTTTTTTCAGGAATTATTCCTCATCCTTTTTTCTTTATTGAACGACTTGGTATAATTCTCTTTCTTTTATACTTTTTAAACCTGATTAATAACATCATTGATTTAAGTAATTCATTTTTAGTGAAGGTTAGCAAAGAATCTCTGATTGTTTATTTCCTTCACTTAGAATTAATCTATCTTGGTTTCTTTAATGGGAAAAGTTTAGCTACTGTTTATTACGAAAAATTAAATCTGCTCGAAGCAAGTGGAGTTACTTTAATAATAATTTTGTCAATGATAGCGGCGGCTTATATATGGAATTATGTAAAAATCCATCATAAACAATATGCAACTTATTCCGGTTACATATTGCTTATTGGGGGAATTACTTATTTTATTCTGGGTTGATAGAAAAGCTTTCGTCTTCTTTCTTTAAGACGACTTTCCCTTCATAACCTTTGACTGCAAGATAAAATTCTTCAGGTAATGGCTGAGATTTTTTCGTTCTTATATTTATATGGACAAATACTCCACCACCTTCAGCGATTATTTCTCCCGTTTTACTATTCTCAACTATATGTACAAAATGAAAACTCTTATTCGTGATTAAAGTAACTTTCGTATATATGGTTAATTCATCACCAAAATGCGCTGGTTGTAAATAATTGCATTCATTGCGTGCCATTATGAAAAACGATTCACCTTCCAATATTTCTTTGAACTTATACAGATGTTTTAGTGTCTCTGTATAACTAATGCGCGCATCTTCGAAATATGTAAAATATATGGCATTATTAACTATACCCATTAAATCGACTTCATGAAAACGAACTGTCTCTTTTATTTTATGTTTAAATTCACTTTTTTCCATTTAACTCCATTATAATACTTTTGCTAATATATTTTTTGCTTCTTCAATCTCATCAAAAGAAATATCCATGTGTGCTACTATTCTTACATTTCCCGGACTTCCTGCACTAACTATTAATCCATGTTCCTTGCATTCCTCAATTACTTGCTCCACTGATTTTTCAGTTGGTGCAAACATTAAGATATTCGTTTGAACTGTTGCCATGTCGATTTTGCATTTTCCATGCTTTACCAAAAATTCTGCTATCGATTTTATTTTTTTATGGTCATCTCTTAATTTCGGTATATTATTTTCGAGAGCATAAAGTCCTGCCGCCGCAAGTATCCCGATCTGCCTCATACCTCCGCCCCAAGATTTCCTTACTCTAAAGGCTTCATTAATAAATTCTTTATCGCCTGCTATAATTGAACCGACCGGAGCACCAAGCCCTTTTGATAAACAACAAGAAATTGAATCAAAATGCGAAGCATACTCTTTCACTGAAATTCCCGTCTCGACCGATGCATTCCATATTCTTGCACCATCTAGATGCATGTACAAACCATATTTCTTTACCACTTCTTCAATACCTATAATATTTTCCATTGGAACAATTGTTCCTCCGCCTCTATTATGCGTGTTTTCTATTTCTATAACACGAGTACGAGCCATATAATATGCACTTAAAGGGCGGATTAATGGTTCTACGTCTTCTGCATTAAATACTCCATGATCACCATTTACAAAACTTAATTGTAATCCGCTAAGTTTTGCCGGCGAACCCGATTCATATTGAAATATATGTGCATCTTTATCGCATATTACTTCATCTCCCGGTTGTGTGAGAACATTCAAACATAGTTGATTCCCCATCACTCCACTTGATACATATAAAGCTGCTTCTTTACCTAATAAATCTGCTGCATATTCCTGAAGTTTATTAACAGTAGGGTCTTCCTGATATACATCATCCCCAACTTCTGCTTCATACATTGCTTTTCTCATCTCTAAAGATGGCTTTGTTACTGTGTCACTTCTTAAATCAATTATTTTTTTCATCTTCTTTATATAGGTTTATTTTAAAAAATCTCTTCAGCAAAAATAAAATAAATATTGCTATCGATATCCCCGTTACAAAATTAGGAATTATTAAAGGATAATTTGTGTAGAATGTTTTATTGTAATTAAAAGTTATATCCCCTACTAAAATATCTCTCTTAAACAATTTTGTTTCCGAAAGAATATTTCCGTTTGGATCAATAATACAGCTTACTCCTCCATTTGCGGCTCTCACTACATACTTCCTATTCTCTATTGCACGCAATCGGCTAATCTCTTTATGTTGAAACGGTCCGCTCGAATATCCATACCAACTATCATTAGTTACTACTGTAATTAGCCCTGCGCCTTTTTGAACAAACTCGGCAACAAAATCGGGATAGATTGATTCTATACAAATCACTCCACCGATTTTATTCTTTCCATATTCAAAAACCTTCGCTCCACTACCCGTATTCCAACTTGAAATTCCAACCTGCCACTTAATTAAATCTCCAAGAAGCGGAATCTCTTCAACAAATGGTACTTTCTCGCCAAATGGTACTAATTTAATTTTTCCATATTTCTGAATTGCAAAACTATCGGGACTAAACCCAAGTATAGAATTAAACGAAGTATATTTTGCTCCAGAGACTTTTGTCTCTTTCGCATCTTCGGGAGCTTTTTCCCCTTTAAAATAAAAATTTATATCTGGCATGCCTGTAAGTAAAAATACTTTGTTTTTATTCACAAAGTTGCGAATCTGATTTACTTCAAAATCATAATTACCGGAAAGCAGATAAACAGGTAAAGCAGATTCGGGGAATACAATTATCTTCGCTCCTTGATCAACCGCTTTTTGTGAAAGTCCTAGATATAGATCAATCTGTTCCTGTAAATTCCCACCACTCCATTTCTCCCAAGGATTTAAATTCGGTTGAATTAATCCGACTTTAATTTTATCTCCGGAATTATAATCGATATTATTTTTTATAACCCCATAAACTATCGGCAACAAAAATAAAATTACAATCGGAATGCTCAGCCTATAATTGATTTTTTTCTTTTCGAAATAGTCAATAATAAATAGATAAATGAAAAGATTTATGAATAGAATTAATAATGATAATCCATAAGCACCAATTATATCTGCAATTTGAATAAAACTATTGAATGATGTAATTGAATTAGAAAGTGTGAGCCAAGGGAACCTTAGATCAGTAAGTGTATATATATACTCAAAGAAGACCCAGAAAAATGGGAATAATAAAAGTGCTCCTTTTTTACCTATTGTTCTTAATGCATAATGATGTAGAAAAACCGGAATTAAGTAAAGAGCGGGATTAACGAATAATAAGAGTCCACCCGAAATCAACAAAAAAGGATCCGCTTCTTTGGTCCAGCTCCCTACCCAATAAATTGTAATTAAATTGAATACAAAAAACGTGAAATATGAAATGCGTACTCTTTTTATTAATTCATCTGTACCATTCAAAAGGTAAAAGTATGGGACGAATGCTATAAAAATTAAATATGGGAATGGAATTGGCGGATAAGATATTCCTATCATAAAACCGCTTATGACAGATAATAATACAATTCGGTTTTTATTTAGTTCAGGCAATTTCACTTTTTTTCTTTTTCTTCTTGATTAAAAAACGATATGCAATTATTATTAAAAATACTCCTATTACTAAATAAGCGACATTTGAATATGTATGCAAATAGTAATCAATCTTATCAATATTCTGACCTAATTTCATTCCCAGAAAGACTAACAAAACATACCATAAAAGCGAACTGAGAGATGCCAATAAAAATGTCGGGAGCATTCTCAATTGATGAAGCCCTGAAAAGAAACTCACAACTGCGCGCGTGCCAGGTAGAAATCGATTTACTATTATTATTGAATAGCCATATTTATTAAACCACCGGTCGGCTTTTTGTAATAATTCTTGTGTAATAAATTTTATTTTATTTGCTCGGATTAATTTTAATCCAAGATAATCACCTATTAGATACATAACTATAAACCCGAGAGAACTACCTAAGCTTGTAATTAATAAAAGTGGAATAAATCCGGTAGGTGAATGTGCTAATATAGTTGAGCCGACTACTACTACAACATCACTTGGTGATGGTGGAAATAAGTTTTCGATAAACGCAAAACCAAATAGTATTAGATATACGATTACTACATTTTGAGAATTAAGAAATACTACTATCTGCTCTAACATTAATTTTCTTTCTTATAGATTAATACAGTTGCGTAAGCTTCGGCGCCCTCTTCCCTTCCGACAAAACCCATCCGTTCCGAAGTGGTTGCTTTAATCGAAACATCCTGCATATTAATTGAAAGAATCTCCGATATGACTTTTTGAATCTGTGGTATATAAGAAGCAATTTTGGGGGCTTCCATTACTATTGTAGCATCTAAATTGCCAACATGATACCCATGTGAATTAACTAATTCATGAACTTTTTTAAGTAGTATTTTGCTATCGATATTTTTATACGATTCATCGGTGTTAGGGAAATGCTTACCAATATCGCCAAGAGCTAAAGCTCCAAGAAGTGCATCACATAGTGCATGAAGCAGTATATCTGCATCAGAATGCCCATCAAATCCTTTTGAATGTGGAATTTCGACTCCACCAAGAATTAATTTTCTTCCCGCGGCAAATTGATGAACATCATACCCTGAACCAATTCTAAAAGGAAAATTCATTTACGAATTTCAAACCTCAAAAATTCTTTAGTTGGCTCTGCCCATTTAATAGAATGCGCCTTTACATGAGCATGCATAGGACCAACTTTCATCTCTTCAATATATTCGTGTATTAATTGTTTTGGTCCTTCTACTACCACAAATAGATCTCCTGTGTAAAGATTTTTCACAAATCCATTTAATTCAAATTTTTGTGCATTCCTAAGAGCAAAATATCTAAAACCTACTCCTTGAACTAATCCTTCGAGTACAATTTCAGCTCTTATTGGTTCGTTCTCCTTTAGATTTACGAATACTGTCATATACTTCTGTTGTAATTAATCCTGTAAAGATTAATACGCTCCCTATTACTCCAAAGTTACTGATTTTTTCATTCAGTAGAAAGAACGCAAATAATCCTGCAAATACCGGCTCGAATGAATAGATAATTCCCGCTTTTGTCGGTGTTACTTCCTTTTGATACTTAATCTGCATTCCAATATTAAATAAAGTAGCCAATAATGCAGTATATAATAATGCCGTAACTACGTCAAAATTAATATTTATATATAGCAATTCGATATTTGTTACATCTAAAATAACCGAAGTAATTAAACTCAAGATTGCAGTGGTCGTCAGTTGTATAAAAAACAGTGACCAAAATTTATGAATTGAAGAATATATATCAATTAAGACTACATGTAAAGCAAAAACTATTGCAGCAGCCAATGTGAGCTCATCTCCAAAATTAAAATCTCGCCCAACCTCTTCAAAGAAATTAGAAATTGAGTTACCACCTGTCGATAAAAAGATAATTCCAATAAAAACAATTACAGTACCTATAATTGCACCTATTGATGGATATCTCTTTTTAATAAAAATTGCAAATATTGGAATAAAGACAACTAATGTACCGGTTAGAAATCCGGATTTAGTTGCAGATGTAAAACGGAGTCCATAAGTTTGTCCGAAAAATCCTATATATAAAAAAAAGCCAAGTATAATACCATGCCACAAAGCTTTTTTATCAATCGTATTTTCAAAATGAAAAACTAATGGGAGCAGAACAGAAGCAGCTATCGAAAATCGAATACCGACATAAAGCATAGAAGAAATATCATTAAGTGCATTTTTGGTTAGTATAAATGTCCCACCCCAAATAATAGTCATGAGGAATAAAATCGCTTCGGCTTTTAATTCTTTGAGACGCTTAATCATTATTAGGTATATATCCGAAGTTTTTTAATTGATATGGATTAGAGCGCCATTTCTCTTTAACTTTAACAAAAAGTTCAAGATAAACTTCTCTTTCAAGAAATTTTTCGATTTCTGTTCTCGAATTTCTTCCTAATCTTTTTATGCTTTCCCCTTTATTGCCTATGATAATCGGCTTTTGTGAATCACGCTCAATTATTATCGAAGCAGAGATATAATCCTTTGCATTCTCTCTCTCCTTAAATTCTTCTATCACTACTTCCGTACTATATGGAATTTCATCTCTATACATCTCAAAAATCTTCTCACGAATAATTTCACTAACGTAAAACCGTTCATTCTCATCAGTCAATTGATCATCTGGATAATATTTCGGATGCTCCGGTAAGTATTCTAAAATCTTATCCATAACAGAATTAATATTAAACCCTGAGGATGCAGAGATTGCAAGTACATCATTAAAAAGAGAATCTTTTTTATTAACCTCAATAAGACTCTGGACTCTTATATCATTACTAATATCGATTTTATTAATTAGTAGTATTTTTTTAAGGTCATTATTCAATAATTTCTTAATCGATTCGTCCTCAAAAATTCTTGAATCGTCTTCTGTAATATCAATCATAAAAAGGAGTATATCCGAATCTTGTGCTGAATAAATGACATACTCAAGCATCTTTTCTTGAAGTAAATATTCGGGGTTTAGTATTCCGGGAGTATCGTAAAAAATAATTTGATGTTCAGGTTCGCTTATTATTCCTAAAATCCTTTTTCGTGTAGTTTGCGGTTTATTAGAAATAATAGAAAGTTTTTGCCCTAAAAGTGCATTTAATAAAGTCGATTTGCCGGCGTTTGGTTTACCAACTATCGAAACAAATCCTGATTTTACAGACATTTTACATCCATGATTCACATCGATTTTAATAAAGAAAGGTAATATAAAGAATTGGAAGGTTAAAAATATTCTTACTTATGAAAATGCTCTATTTTATTTTTTATCTGTTTGTGTGAATCAATTAGAATATAGGCACTAATCAATAATAACAAAGTAAGTACAATTCCTATATAATAAATATCTTTACTAGAAAATATAGCAGAAAGAAATCCAATTGAATTATCAATTATCTTATTCCCTTTCGGAATAAATTTAGAAGCTTTATTTATTGTTTCAGTTATAGTAGTTGATTCCCCTTTCGATAGAGATGCTGCATAGCCAACTAAACCTAATATACCAATTGAAAAAAATGTAACTACCGAATAAAATAAATATGGGACTTGTTTTCTTATTGTTTTTGCTGATCGATCTATTACATACATTATCTTGAAAGTAATACCTTCGGGAGCTGAAATGATTTCCATCTCTTTTAATGTATTATCGACAATCTTCATTGACCGTAATTCATCAGACATTTCCGGCTTCTCGGAAATTAATCGATTTAATTCATTGAGTTCATTCGAATCCAACTCGTTATCTATATATTTATTGAGCAATTCATCTTTTGGGTGTATCATAAGTATTCCTTGTGATAATTATGTTTTATCAATAGGTCTTTAAGAACGATTCGAGATCTATGCAATAATACTTTAGTATTTACTAATGAGATATCGAGAACTTTGCTTATTTCATTAAGCGATAATCCATCTATGTAAAATAATATAATTACTAATGCATTTCTAATAGGAAGTCTATCAACTATATTAAGTATATATTCAGTTCTGTTTTCAGTAGAAGCATAAACATTTAAATCAATCTCTCCTATTTCGAAACTTTCATCAATCGAAATCATCTGCTGTTCCAATTTTCTTTTCTTTGATGCGAGAATCGATAGTCCGGTATTAAATACTATTTTATAAAACCAAGTAGAAAATTGAGATTCTTTTCTAAACGTACTAATATTATTGAATGCTTTTAGGAAGCTATCCTGCAGCGCTTCTTCGGCATCCATTTCATTCTTAAGAATACGTTTAAGTAGATTAAACCCCTTATCTTTATAGCGATCGATAAGTAACGAAAAATCTCCCTTATTGCCCCGAAGTACAGATTCTATTATTTCATTATCAGTTAAATGTTTCATCACTACTTTTGACTAAAAATAATTAATAAAGGTTACAAAAAGTTTTTTGTAACCTTTTACCCCTCTAACTTAGTCAAATAAGTAGAACAAATAAATAAATTAAATGGAGGCTGCTATGCCTGAGGAATTAGTACCTATTATACTGTTTTTGGTTATCGGATTAGTGATGATAATGTTTTTCTATTTCCGTTCTAAAGAAAGATCGTTAATGCTAGAAAAAGGTCTAACAGCAGAACAGATGTTGGAATTTTATAAAACTAAACCGGTTCCTTATCTTGGATTAAAATTTGGGATCGTAACAATCTTCTTTGGTGTTGGACTTGGAGTTGGGATGTTATTGGAAACTTATACAACTGACGAATTTTGGATACCTTTCTTTTTAATAACCTTAACGGGACTTGGTTTTGTTATAGCTCATTTTGCAGTTAGAGAATTAGAAAAGAAAGACAAACAAGAATTAAGATAAATAAGTATTTTACTAAAGAAGGTTTATTTTTATTTATAAACCTTCTTAATTTTTTTACTGCCGTTCTATATTTATTCGTTTTAATTAGGTTTTATTGACTAATCAAAATTTTTGAATACTGATAATAAGTTTTCTTTTTTTATTGGTTTTCTTAAAAACACAGTTGCACCTGCCAATTTTGCTATTATTTCATCTTTTTTATTAGTAAATGCTGTAAGAACAATAATTGGTTTTTTTTTATATTTATCCCACGCTCTCAATTCTTTAATTAGTTCAATCCCATTTTTCCCATGACCTAACCCTAAATCTATTAAAAATAAATCATAAGTTTTTTCTCTCAACTCATTAATAAATTCATCTCCACTTTTGCATAGCTTTACATCATACTGTTTGTTTAATATAATACCATATATCCACAAGTTCATTGGATCGTCTTCAACAATTAGCAGACTTTTTTTGCTTTTCATTTATATACCTAAACTTAAGAAATATTCATTTTCTCAAATAAAATTTTGAACTTACTCCCAACTCCTTTTGTAGAATCAATAGATATTTCAGCTTTGTTTAATTCACAGTATTTTTTGACTAACATTAAACCCAGCCCATTTCCTTCATACCTTCTTGAATATCCTTCTTCTTCCTGAGAAAAAGGTTGGAATAATTTAGTTTCAATAAATTCTTTTGAAATACCAATTCCTGTGTCGCTTATTATAACAAGGAAATTGCCTATTGAGTCCACTTCCAAAATAATTTCAATTTTTCCCTTTTCAGTATATTTTACAGCATTATCTAATAAATTCATAAATGTCTGGCTTACACTATATTCATCTGCATAAATTATCGCTTCATTCACATTTTTATGAAATTCAATTTCCAATCCCTTCTTTTTTATCATTGAAGCGTATTCAATAATTATTTTTTCCAAAACATTATTAATTAGATCAAATTTTGCAAAAATGGGGTCATAAGTACTTACTTGAATTTCAGATGCATTAATTATTAATTCTACTGTTCGGACTAACCTTCTTCCTGAAGAATTAATGCCATCAAAATATTCTAACTGAACTGGAGAAAGTAATCCATTCAACTCTTCCATTAATATTTCGGAAAAATTAAGAACAGCATTCATTGGAGAGCGAATTTCATGTGACATTAAAGAGAGAAATTCTGATTTGAGCTTTTCTGATTCTTCTGCTTTTTCTTTAGCAAAGATTAATTCTTTTTCAATTTGTATTAATTTTGTCAGATCAACTATGTATGTCCTTATCTGTTTCAAATCACCTTGCTCATCAAATACTCCGGAAGCGTTTAGAATTGAATTTATTACTTGGTTATTTCTATTAATAAAATCAACACTATAATTTTCAATTCTTTTGTTCTTTCGAAGTTCTTCAATTAATTTTTTTCTATCTAATGGATTTGCAAATAATTGCTCCGCTTTATATTCATTTATTTGCGATTTATTTTCGAATCCAAATAGATTAAGAAAAGTTGAATTGCAATTAATTATATTTCCTTGGACATCTGCTATATAATCTGCGGAGATGTCATTATCAAAATATTCTTTAAGCTCTTCATTATTTTTCTTTATTTTGATTTCATTAATTTTTCGAATCTGCTCTGAATTTATAAACTCAATTGCAAATGAAACATCCATCGCCATTTCTTGCAATAAGCTAATCTCTTTTTCTTTAAAAAAATCAACTTCTTTCGAGAATAGATTGAACGTCCCAATAATTTCATTATTAAGTTTTATTGGAAAGGATGCAGCTGAGTTACTTCCTTCCAATAATTTGTCCATTTTTAATCCAGAAATATTAGGTTCATTGCTCAAATCCGAAACGATAAAATGATTGGATGTTTTTAATACTTGATCGCTTAAAAATAGGCATCTTTCAGATGATAATATTGATTCTTCTATGTTGGTGATTTGATTTAAATTACTATATGAATTTGCAGTTACTTCTATTCTATTAGTAGTGTTGTTAAAAATGCCAACCCAAACTAATTGAAATCCACCTTTCTTAATTGAAGTTAAGCAAATTTCATTAAAAAGTTTAATTTTGTCCCTATTGCGAACTATTGTGTGGTTTGTACTACTTAGCAATGCATATAATCTATTTAATCTTGATATCTCTTCATTTGCATACCATTGCTTTGATTGATCTTTGAATACTAAGACTACTCCATATATATCTCCAATCTCATTTCTTATTGGGGCTCCATTATTTGTTATGTGAATCTCTTTGCCATTTCTAGAAATTAATATTGAATGATTCGATAATTCTACAACACACCCTTTTCTCAATACTTTATCTACCGGATTATCAACTTTCTCACGCGTAGTTTCATTAATTATATTAAAAACTTTCGAAAGTTGTTTTCCTTTACTTTCATCTAATTTCCACCCTGTTAATTCTTCAGCAATTGGATTTAAAAACTGAATATATCCATTGTTATCAGTTGTAATAACAGCATCTCCAATACTCTTTAAAATAATTTCATTTTTTTCTTGCGATTCCCACAACACACGATATATATTACTTTGGCGGTATTGATAGACCCAATTTAATCCAACCACCACTATAAGAATTAACAGGAAAATAAAAACGGCAGAGCCAATTCCCCAATACTTCAATTCTGAGAAAACTTCCTCCATATCTATCTTCGAAATCATTATCCAATTTGTCCCGACAATTGGGGATATATATGAAACTACTTCTACGTCTCTGTAATCTTTACTATAAATTATTCCTTTATTTCCAGATTTCACAATTATAGAGGGATATTTCCCACTGAAGTCGCTTTCAAACTTTAAGATGGAATTGCTTTTGTGCTTTAGTTCATTTAAAAATTGAATTTTATTCTTATCTTTTTTAATTAAAAACGTTTCGGTTGATTTGCTTGTTGAAGTCGATGATTTAAGAAGAGGGTAAATATATTTTGTAGGGTCTATCCGTAAAACAACTATTGCTAATAATTTAGATTTTGTATCAATTAGTGGAATGATTATTTCATAATAAGTCTGATGGTCTATTTCACTATAAAAAAAATCGTTTATCACCATTTGTCTATTTTTTACTGCATCAATAATCTTCGTTATTGTTTCTTTTTCAATTTTTTTCTGTTCTTCATCTGTCGATATTAGGAGTTCCCCTTTTGCATTTGATAAGAATATTGCCTTATACCCATAATTGGTTTGTCTCCCTAAAAGGATATATTTTATTTCTGAAGAAACATTATTTTTAATTTTATTATTATTCCAATCGGTAATATTTCTTTTTAGAGGGATAGATTTGGAAAGGACTATTGCATCAGCTTTTCTTTCGTTTTGCCACTGAATAAGTTGCTGGACTTTTAAGTTTGTAATCGTTTCAATTTCATTCTCTTTTGTCGTTTTTTCACTATTAGCGAGAAAAGTATAGAAAATATATCCACATAAAATCAAAACAAAACTAACTACCAAAGTGATTACAAGAATTCGGATATTCAAAAGTTGCTTTAATTCTTTTTGCATTTTCATAGCAAATCTCTTGGTTTTCAGAATTAGGTTTAGATTCATAGAACTCGACAAAACGAATAGATGATAATACCCGTATTTTAACTTATTGAATAAACTTTAAATAAGCAATCTATAAAAAATCACTTTAACTCTAATTAATTTAAATCATATTAAACCTACAAATAAATAATTTTTTATTATTTATTTTTTAAAAAAAGACCGCCTAAATGAGCGGTCTTTTGTATACAAATTGTTATTTATATTTTATTTTTATTTTAAGCTAATTCATTCTCTTCGAGCCATCTTTGTGCATCAAGAGCTGCCATACATCCTGTACCTGCAGCAGTTACTGCTTGCCTATAAGTCTTATCCGCTACATCACCTGCTGCGAATACACCTTCAATACTTGTATGTGTAGTCCCCGGTTTTACATTCAAATATCCCGTTTGATCCATTTCTAAAACTCCTCCAAACAATGAAGTATTTGGCTGATGACCAATTGCAATAAAAACGCCATCAATTGGCATTTCTGTTACTGAACCATCTTTTGTGTTCTCGAGAAGAACACCTGTTACAGATTTCCTACCCATCTCTTCTTTTCCAAGCACTTCTTTTATAACTGAATTAAGCGCATACTTAATTTTTGGATTCTTTTCAGCTCTATCAACCATAATCTTAGAACCTCTAAATTCTTCTCTTCTATGAACTATCGTTACTTCAGAAGCAAATTTGGTAAGATAATTTGCTTCTTCAAGTGCCGTATCTCCGCCACCGACAACAATAATCTTTAAATTCTTGAAAAAGAATCCATCACATGTTGCACATGCTGATACTCCGAATCCCATATATTTCTTTTCACTTTCGATATTAAGCAATTTTGCAGATGCACCTGTCGACACAATCACAGAATCCGCTGTATGTGTTTCTTTATCGGTCTTAACTGTGAATGGACGTTTGCTAAAATCTACTTCTGTTACATTAGTGAAAAAACTTTTAGCACCAAATCTGAGAGCTTGTTTTCTCATAACGTCCATTAATTCAGGTCCCTGAATTCCATGCTCAAACCCGGGAAAGTTTTCTACTTCAGTTGTAATTGTAAGCTGTCCACCCGGTTGATTGCCTTCAAATATTATTGGTTCTAAATTCGCTCTCGATGCATAAATAGCCGCTGTCAATCCTGCAGGTCCCGATCCTATTATTATTACTTTGTGATGATTATCTGCCATAATTTTTATCCTTATATCAATACGTTAAATTAATTTTCTTTAATAATTAATTAGATTCAAAAATAATAAAATGGATTCTTAATAAATACACTACCAATTTAAATGTATCATTCCTCAAATCCATTAATACTATTTTTCCACAATCGATTTCATTTATTTATAAGAAACTCCGCATTCCTTTTTAATCCCGGGAGCTTACTCCGCTTAATAGGACTAACTTCAAATCTCTTCTTAAATTCGGCATTTTCCATATTAAGAACTTCTTTTAACTCCAGTTCTTTATTTCCCACAGAATGAAACTTTTTTTCGGATGTTAATGCTGAAAATTTGCGATTCCATGGACAAACATCCTGACATATATCACAACCGAAAATCCAATTCTCAAACTTACCCTTAAATTCTTGTGAGATCTCACCCTTATTCTCAATTGTCAAATAGGAGATACATTTCCTCGCATCGATTTGATATGGTTTAAGTGCATTTGTTGGACACGAATCAATACAGGCTGTGCAGCTGCCGCAGAAATCTGCAAAAGGAATAGAGTAATCAAATTTTTTGTTATTTATAATATTAGCGATAAAGAAAAAACTACCCGAATCTTTGTTTATCACATTGGTATTCTTTCCCTGCCAACCAAGACCTGATTTTAAAGCCCAAACCTTATCCATAACCGGACCGGTATCTACATAAAAAATCCCTTCAAATCCAGAATCTATCTCTTTCAATTCATCAATCAACTCTTCAAGCCGTTCCCACATAATTAAATGATAGTCTGTTCCCCATGCGTAACGTGATACTTTTCCAAATCCCTGTTTCTCTTCGTGTATTTCTCCCGAGTTATAAAACATGCCTAACGAAATAACACTCTCCGCTGAAGGAAGAATCTCTTTTAAATTTTCCTTCTTTTCGAGATTACGTTCCATATAACCCATTCCGGCATGGTTGCCTTCATCGAGCCATTCTTTTAATTGTGAAGTTTCTTTAGTGAGTAGGGTAACCGGACTAAAACCCACTAATCCAAAACCATATTTAAGTGCAAGTTCTGAAATTAGTTTGTTATTAATCATAGTAGTAACTACCAGCTTAATTCTTTTTTAGTAACATTTACGAATACAAAACCATTTTCGATTTTTACTGGATAAGTCTTTAATCCTCTTCTATCGGGAGCTACATTACCTGTTGTAAGATCGAACTTCCATCCATGAAGTGGACAAACTACACCATGATCTTCAATAAACCCTTCATGAATCTTTCGCGCTTGCTGGTGAGGACATGTATTATTGAGAGCATAGACTTCTCCCTCGACAATAAAGATCGCAATCTCTTCATCATCCAGATAAACTCTCATCCCAACACCCTCTTTCAATTCCGAAATCTTACACGCTTTTATAAAATTCTCAGTTTCCATCAACTCTCTGTATAATTCTTATAAAAAAATATCTATTTACTTAATATTTGTATTAATAATACTATTCAACTGAATCAATAACTTCACCAAGTGTAAACCCTTTCTCAGTTTGTTTGATTGTTCCTATTGCTATATTTTCATCATGCTCAAAATAAATTTTCCATTCCTCCTCTACTGCATTTTTATACAGAGCCTTCTTCTCTTCAATTGTCTTTATTGGTTGTATATCATAACCCATAACAAAAGGTAAATGTATATGTGAAGTAAAGGGAAGCAGATCACCACAATAAACTAAAGTATTTGAGCTATCACTAATTTTTATCATCTGTTGAGCAATTGTATGCCCATCTATTAACATAAACTCAATTTCGTCATCGAAAGATTTTTCACCATCAATTAAATTTAACACCCCTTCTTCGTAAAGCGGCATAAATCTATTTAAATGAAAACTTCCACGATCTCGGTCTGATGGATTCAATGCCCATTCAAAATGTTTTTTCTGTACATGATATTTGGCATTAGAAAAAGCAGGTATCCATTTGTCATTTTCTAATTTCGTAGAACCCCCTGTATGATCGAAATGTAGATGAGTCAATATTACATCTGTGATTTCATCTGGGGCAATATTTAATGACGATAAAGATTTTTCCAACATACCCGTTTCATTTTCATAATCGTAGATTTTTTTGAACTTTTCATCCCAACCTGTTCCTACACCTGTATCCACAAGGATTTTTTTTGAACCGCTTTCTAATAGTAGACAGCGTGCTGCGAGGACAGTTCTATTCTGCTCATCAGAGCTATTTGTGCGCTCCCAAAGTGGTTTTGGTATTATTCCGAACATTGCTCCGCCATCGAGCTTAAATGTGCCAGTATCAATTTTATGAAGTTTATATTTGCCTATTTGCATAATCAATTTTACATTTGTGAATAAATTTGGTGAATTATGAAACTCTTCCGTCTAACAAATCTAATATTATTTATTTTACTAATCTACTCTTGTTCCACAATTGAGCAGAAACAAGTCCCGGATAAGCATACCGAACTCTCTGTGATGACCTTTAATATCCGTCTTGGTATAGTTGATGATGGAATAAATAATTGGAATAATCGTAAGCCAATGGTTGCAGAAGTTATTAGCGAATACTTCCCTGATATTCTTTGTCTTCAAGAAGCATTCAAGTTTCAAATAGATGAAATTATTTCTTCACATCCGAACTATGCATTAATTGGTGTTGGAAGAGATGACGGAATAGATAAAGGCGAATATTCATGTATCCTTTATTCGAGGGACCGTTTCATTGTTGATTCAACCGGTAATTTTTGGCTTTCTGATACTCCTGAAACACCCGGTTCAATGACGTGGGGAAATCATTTCCCAAGAATTTGTACATGGGCAAAGTTTTTTGATAAATTTAATAATAAAGAATTTTTTGTATTTAATACTCACTTAGATCACGAAATCCAATTAGCTCGTGAAAATGGGGTGAAATTAATTCTAGAAAGAATGAGAAAAATTGCTCCCACTTCAACAATAATACTCACAGGAGATTTTAATAGTGATGAAAGAAATCCCGCTGTGCAATTAGTTCTTAATAATAATTTTACTGATTCATTTCGCTCACTTTACAAACTCTCCGATAGAGAAGGTACATTTAATGATTTTAAGGGAATTGATAATGAAGAGCGGATTGATTTTATATTTGTGAATAAGTTTTTTACACCAATTAAATCGGAGATAATTAGATACAACCGAAATGGACTTTATCCATCAGACCACTTCCCGGTAATAAGCAGATTTAAATAAATGATTTGATAATATGATATTAGTAATTATCCATAGAAAAAGGCTTATGAAATTACTTTTCCTATGATGTCCTAAATGTATATTATAAAAATGGCTGCTCATCGGCAGCCATTTTCATTTTTAATTATCTTCCTAAACTATCAAGATGATCTTTTCTCTTTAATAGAGTTTCTTCATCTTCGACATGATTTGGGTCTGGGACACAGCAATCAACAGGACATACAGCGGCACATTGTGGCTCGTCGTGGAATCCTTTGCATTCTGTACATTTATCTGGTACTATATAAAAGTAATCAGATGAATAAAATCCGGTATTTCCGGCT
>JBAYVI010000063.1:0-17714 GCA_041674625.1 Melioribacteraceae bacterium
GGAGACCCTAAAAAATGCAATTTTGAAGGCGAAGACGGAATTACTATTTCTGATGTGCTGGAAAGTGTAAATAATTTTATATATTAGCGAATGAGATTTGCTGAGCTCCGGTCGGCAAGTTATTACCCAATCCCGTCAGGTCCGGAAGGAAGCAGCGGTTAGTATTTAATTTGGGTGACCGGTAAGCTTGGCATTTTTTTTTATGTACCACACTCTGAAAATTAACTCACTTAATTATCAATTACCTTCTGCGTTCAATTCCGAAGAGTTATTGATTTCGTCCATTCGAAGGGTTCTTATATTTATATTGGTTATTATAAACGCTCAATCCGAATCGTTTGAATTTTTATTATTTCCCTTGTTAATTGAGAAAGGTTCGTCAGAATCTTTGGGCAATTTAATTTCAGATGAATGATAAAAATTAAAAACTACTTTCCCTTTCGATTTGCCAATTGCTTTACTTAGTTCTTCTTCATTTTTTATTTTAATTTCTTTAAGACTTCCGAACAAGGTTAATAATTTTTCAGCTACTTTTTCGCCAATTCCCGGAATATCGGTAAGTTCAGTTTTAAGTGTTCTTTTATCTCGTCTTAACCGGTGGAAGGTGATTGCAAACCGATGTGCTTCGTCTCGAAGATGCTGAAGAAGTTTTAACGAAGAAGAAGTTTTCGGTATTATTATGGGGTCTGATTCACCGGGCATAAAGACTTCTTCAAGTCGTTTTGCTAATCCGATGATTTCGTAATTTTTTAATCCGATTTCATTTAATATTTCTACGGCACTCGATAGCTGTCCTTTACCTCCATCAACCATAATCAAATCAGGAGATTTTTCATTCTCTTCGACAATTTTTTTGTATCTGCGTTCTATCACTTCCTGCATACTTGCAAAATCATCCGGACCTTCAACCGATTTTATAATGAACTTTCGGTAAAGGCTTTTTTTCGGTTTAGCTTCTTCAAAGACCACCATACTTGCCACAGTATCTGTTCCTTGAAGATTTGAGATATCGAAGCATTCAATTTTACGAGGGAGATGCTTTAATCTAAGATCGCGCTGGAGTGAAGCTAAAGTATATGGTACTGAACCCTCTTTTTTCATCTTCTGAAGTTGTATTTCTTTCAATTGTAATATCGCATTCTGTTTGCACATATTTAGAAGCGATTTAGTATCGCTTTGACGAACGGGAATAACAAACTTCGATTTGCGACCACTTTTCTGATTAAGCCATTCTAAAATACTTTCACTTTCCGCCGGTTCTGTTTCTAATACGATTTCTTTTGGGATTTCCACAAATTCATTATAATAAAATTTAATAATTGCAGAATAGATATTTTCTAATGAATCACCTGGTTCGGCAGAAAGCTTTAATTGTTTTTTACCTGAAAGCTTGCCTGAGCGAATATTTAGTATTGTTGCCGCAATATCCTTATCTTCTTGTGCCGCACTAATAATGTCTCTGTCTTCTAAATCGACTGTAACAACTTTCTGCTTTGAGGAATAAACCTGTAACTGATTTATTTTATCTCTTAATTCGGCTGCTCTTTCAAATTGTGTGTTTTGAGAAGCAAAGGTCATCTTCTCTTTCAATTCTTCAATAAGGTCTTCTGTTTTTCCTTTTAAAAGTTTTATTACTTCACTTACCATTTCATTATAATACTGTGCCGTAACTAATCCTTCACAAGGTCCATCGCATTTTTTTATATGATAATCTAGGCAGATTTTAAATTTTTTCTTCTCGATATTATCTTCTGTTAAATCAAGTCGACAGCTTCTTATCTTAAATATTTGGTTTATCATCCTAAGTGAAGATTTCATACTCCTTACATCAGTATAAGGACCGAAATATTTTGAACCATCACGAATAATATTCCGTGTAGGGTAAATCCTAGGAAATAGTTCATTTGTAACTTTGATATAAGGAAAGGTTTTATCGTCTTTAAGATTTATGTTATAGCGCGGTTTAAGTTCCTTAATAAGATTATTTTCAAGAACCAATGCTTCGATTTCGCTATCCGTTGCAATTATTATTAGGTCTTCAATCTTGCTTACTAAAGCATTTGTCTTTGGGGAATCGATTCGAGAATGAAAATATGAGCGTACACGATTTTTTAGAATCTTTGCTTTTCCTACATATATTACTTTTCCACTTGCATTTATGAATTGGTAAATGCCCGGTGTTGCGGGGAGATTTTCTAATTTATTTTTAAGTGTATCATTCATCAATTAAATAGTTTTAATAAAAATCAGCCCCTTTTCTTAGATATTTAATCTAAAAAGAGGGGCATAAAATAATTATATTTTCTATATCTAAAATTTGTAATTCTTTGGAATTATCACAATTCCTGTATCCGAAACGGTGAAACGTTTCTTATCAATTTCATTATCGAACCCGATTTCTGTTCCTTCGGGTATTGTAACATTTTTATCAATAATACATCTTCTTAGTCGTGTCCTTCTCCCGATATTACAATTATCGAAAATAATTGAATCCGTTACATAGCTATAACTATTAATACGTCCATTAAAGCCAATAATAGATCGTTCTACAAGTCCACCGGAAATAACGGTTCCATCGCAAACGATAGAGTTCAGTGCACGCCCAACTCTTTCTCCTTCATGCGAAACAGTTTTTGATGGAGGAAATTGCTGCTGTCCCGAACGAATCATCCAATCAGGATCATACATATTAAAATGTGGATTAACGTTAATCAAATCCATACTTGCGGCATAATAGCTATCAATTGTTCCAACATCAATCCAATATGGTTGATCTTTTTTATTCTCATCAAAAAATTGATATGCCATTACTTTATACTGATTCTTAATCATATAAGGAATAACATCCTGACCGAAATCGTTATTCTTAAGTTTTTCTTTCTCCATTTGAAGAATAACTTCCTTCAATACGGTTCTACTAAAAACATAAACGCCCATATTTACGAATGACTTATCAGGATTACCCGGAATCGTAGGTGGGACTTTTGGTTTCTCAACAAAATTTTGGACTCGATACTCAGCATCTACTTCAATACACCCAAATCGGTCGCTCACTGTTTTGGGCATTTCCATATTAGAAATCGTCAACTGTGCGCCTGTTTCAATATGGTATTGTATCATCTTTAGGTAATCCATCTTGTAAATATGATCACCTGAAAGCAATACTATCCATTCATAATCTTCATCATAAATTAAATTAAAATTCTGACGAATTGCATTAGCAGTTCCTTGATACCAATTATTACTAATTTTTAATTGTGGTGGAATGGAATAAATAAACTCTCCCAATTCCGGATTAAAAATATTCCACGCTTCATATAAATGCCGATTGAGTGAATCGGATTTGTATTGAGTAAGAACATAAATTTTTCTGAGACCTGAATTTAAGCAGTTGGATAATGCAAAATCGATTATCCTGTACTTTCCGCCGAAAGGTACGGAAGGCTTTGTGCGTTCTACCGTAAGTGGGTATAAACGTTCTCCTATCCCACCTGCAAGAACCATAGTTAATGATTTACGAAGTATTGATGAACCGGTTAATGACATATTATTTTCATCTCTATTTTTGGTCTATTAAAATATATCTATTTATTGATTGATTGGCAATCATAGAAATTATTAACTTTGAATTAAGAAACATATTTTTCTAAAACTATGACAAAACAAAGCAAACTAATACTCTTTTCTATCTTTTTTATGATTTTTCTTTTCTGGGGAGCGATATTCTATTTCTTAAACCCAATTGAAAAAATTAAATCTTTAGAAGAAAAAGTTACTGAAAATTCAGGTGTACTCTCTCTTGCCGAAGTAGATAAAGAGTATCTCGATAATTATGTTTCAAAAGAACAAAAACTTTTAGACGTTTTCCATTATGATATAAATATCGAGCTTTTACCGGAAAAAAAAATTATAAAAGGAAAAACTATTATTGAAGGCATTATGCCTACATCCTCAAACAAATTAAATCTTAATTTTTATGATAATATGAAAATAAGTTCAATATTATTTAATGGAGTTAAAGTTAATTATAAACAAAGCGACACAAAGATTCAAATAGATCGAGAGGGAAGTAAGAAAGATTCTTTTAATGTTGAAATTATATATTCCGGAACTCCTGAAAGTCTTGGTTTTGGCTCTTTCGTAATGAAAAAAGTTAATGGCAAATTCTTTGTATATACCTTGAATGAGCCTGTTTATGCTTCTACATGGTTTCCGTGCAATGATAATCCGGCTGATAAAGCACTTTTAGATATAAAAATAATAAATGATTCATCTATGACTTCAGTTTCAAATGGAGTTTTAGTTAGTTCAAGGACAATCGGTAAAAAAAAAGAATACCATTGGAAAACATATTATCCGATTGCTACATATTTAATTGCATTATATTCGGCTGATTATTCTGAAATTAAGGATAAATATATAAGTGGGAAGGATACGTTGCAATTAACTCATTATGTTTTACCCGGAAAACTTGATGATGCTAAAAAAGATTTTTCTGATCATCCAAAGTGGCTAAAATTTTTCGAAAGTAAATTTGGCAGATATCCTTTTCAAAAGGAAAAATATGGAGTTGCTGAATTTCTTTGGCAGGCTGGTGCAATGGAACATCAGACGATTACAGGTGTTGGCTCTAATTATATTTCGGGGCATCGATTCTTCTCTGATCTTTTAATTCATGAGCTTGCACATCAATGGTGGGGGAATGCGCTAACACCTAAATCTTGGAAAGATATTTGGCTTAATGAAGGTTTTGCTACATACTCCGAAGCCCTATATTGGGAAAATAATTCCGGCTACGATGCGCTTGTTTCAACTATGGCTTCAAAACAAAATAGTTTTAAAAGTTCTACTCTTTACGATCCTGAAATTGATCTTTTTAGTCGACTTGTTTATGATAAAGGTGCTTGGGTACTTCACATGTTACGTTATGAAGTTGGTAATGATAATTTTTTCAAAATTCTTAGAACTTATTACGATTCTTTTAAGTATAAAAACGTAGAAACAAAAGATTTTATTGCTATTACCGAAAAAATAAGTGGGAAAAATCTTAAAAAATTCTTTGACCAATGGGTATTTAAGGGCAAAGGAAAAATTGAATTAAATTATTCTTATTCGCTTTCGGATAATAATGTAATATTGAATGTAAACCAAATTCAAAAAGAATATCCTGAATATAAGTTCGATATTGATGTTGAAATTTTATTCAGTGATAAAACAAAAATTAAAGAAAGATTATCAATTGATAAGAGAGAGTATCATATAAATATTCCGGTAAATAAAAAGCCTATAAATGTAACACTCGACCCAGACTTTTGGCTTTTGGCTGAATATAATAATCAAAATTAAGTTATATTTACTGATTAAGAAATTCTCTAAAAGGATAATTGAAAACCTATTTATTTATATCGGATATTCATCTTGGTTTAGAAGCAAAACCAAAAGAGATTGAGAAAGAAAAAAAATTAGTTTCTTTTCTCGAATTTGCCAAAGGTAATTGTAATGAGATTTTTATTATGGGAGACCTTTTCGATTACTGGTTTGAATATCGATCGGTAGTGCAAAAAGGATTTTTCAAAACTATTGCCGCATTACAGTATCTTTCGGAATCCGGAGTTAAGATTCACTATTTTATTGGCAATCATGATTTTTTGCATCGAGATTTTTTTGAAAAAGAAATTGGTGCTGTTCTATATGAAGAACCGATATCTATCGAACTTAACGGTAAAAAGTTTTTTATGGGGCATGGTGATGGATTAGTTGCTAATGATACCGGGTATAAAATCTTAAAGCTGATTTTAAGGAATAAATTTATACAGGCACTTTATTCGATTATACATCCTGATCTTGGAATTTGGATAGCAAGCGGAACAAGCAAAAAAAGCCGCGACTATACGGCTCAAAAAAATTATGGTGAAATTGATGGTCTTGTTGATACTGCTAAGAAAAAAATAGATGAAGGTTTTGATTACATTGTTTTTGGTCATTCACATAGAAAAGAATTTATGAATTATAAAAATGGTTATTACATAAATTTAGGAACATGGTTAGAAACGCCTTGCTACGGCAAGTTTACTAATAAATTTGAAATTATAGATTGGGATAATGATGGCAGAAGTAAATAAACCAATAAAGAAAAACAACAAGTCCAAAAAACGGAAAATAATCTGGAGTCTTTCGGGAGTATTAGCTGTTTTATTTTTGGGATTTATGATATATGTATTTACAGGACTGCCTTCCTTAGAAGAATTAGAAAATCCACGTCCGCTCCTTGCAAGTAATGTGTTTAGTGCCGATGGTGAACTTGTTGGGCAATTTTATAGACAGAATAGAGTTGAAGTTGGAATAGAAAAATTACCGCCTCACTTAATTAACGCACTTATCTCGACTGAGGATAGAGGTTTTTACAGTCATTGGGGTGTTGACTTAAAACGTTTCATTCAGGCAATGATAAAAAATGTTTTTCTTTTTAGACGTGAAGGCGCAAGTACCATTACCCAGCAATTAGCTAAAAATCTTTATGAATTAAAGACGAGTAATGAATCACTCTTTGGTACGGTAGTAAGAAAAGTTAGAGAATGGATTACTGCAATTCAGATAGAAAAGACATATACCAAGCAAGAAATTCTTGAATTGTATTTTAATGTTTCATGGTTCGGACATGGCGCTTATGGAATTGAAATGGCATCTAAAGTGTATTTCGATAAAGATGTGGAGCAGCTTTCAGTTCAAGATTGTGGCGTTATAGTAGCCTTATTAAAATCAGCCGTTTATTATGATCCTTTTGACCGATATGAAAATGCAATGCGTAGAAGAAACCTTGTAATGAGCAATATGGTAGATGAAGATTACCTAACAGAAGCTCAATATGAGAAATTAAAATTAATACCGATAGAACTTTCTTATAAAAAAATTGAAGAGGGAATTACCGGCAGCCTTGCCCCTCATTTTCTTGAATACGTTAGAAAACAGATGGAAAAAATTGCTCGTAAGCATGGATACGATTTATATGAGGACGGTTTAAATATTTATACAACGCTTGATTCAAGAATGCAGAAGGTTGCAAATACTGCGGTACAAACACACTTAGCAGAATTTCAAAAGCAATTTGATGAAAGATGGGATTGGAATAAATATTCATCAATACTAAAAGAAGTTTTAGATAAAGAAATAAAGAAGAATAAAGACTACAGAAAAGCTGTTGACGAAAACGAAAAACGTGCGGTGTATCAACGATTATATAATGATAAAACATTTGTTGATTCCATAAAAAGACTAGAAAAAAATATTCAGGTTGGATTTGTAAGTGTTGACGTTAAGACAGGTGGAATTAAGGCTATGGTTGGCGGTAGAGACCCAAATGAAATGCATGGCTTGAATAGAGCAGTTCAGATTAGAAGGCAGCCGGGTTCTTCATTCAAACCATTTGTCTATGCTACTGCTATTGATGATGGTTTATATCCGGCATTTCCAATACTTAACCAGCGCTTTAATTATAATGGTTGGAGTCCTCAAAATGATGATAGAAGTACAAGCGGGTTTGTAACACTAAGGCAGGGAATTACAAAATCGCTTAACCTTGTAACTGCTCGATTGATTATTGAAGGACATATAGAGCTTTGGCGAATTGGAAGATTGGCAGAACGAATGGGAATAAAAAGTAAATTAGATTTAGTTCCATCAATTGCGCTTGGCACATCTTTAGTCTCTCCATTAGAAATGGCGAACGCATATTCTACTTTTGGTAATAAAGGAATTGCAAATGAACCAATATCGATAGTTAGAGTAGAAGATAAGAATGGAATTTTAATTGAGGAATTTGCTTCAATGCCGAGCGAGGCAATCTCAGAAGAAACGGCTTATATAGCGACTGATATGATGCGCTCTGTAATTGATGAAGGTACAGGTATTAGAGTAAGAGCGGGATATAATTTCGTTAGACCGGCTGCGGGTAAGACAGGTACAACACAAGATTATGCAGACGCATGGTTCTGCGGATTTACTCCACAGCTTGCCGCAGCTGTATGGGTGGGATTTGATGATCAAAGAATTTCATTTACCGGAAGCTATGGACAAGGTGCAAGAGCGGCATTACCGATTTGGGCACTTTTTATGAAGGGTGTTTATGAGGAATTAAAACTTCCTTTAGAAGATTTCCAATCACCTTCGAGTGGTGATGTCGTACCTGCTAATTTTTGCAGGGAATCAATTTTTGAATATGGCGATCCTAAACTTTATTCCAATCAATGCAGAGGTGGAATTTATACTGATTTGGTGAATGTAAGAACACTTCCAGAAATGTTTGATCCAAGAAGAGATGCAAACGTAAAAATATTTGATCGATACCTTATGACTGATACTGTATCTAATGAGGCACAAGAGATAAAATAGATTTTGTTAATTATTTGTTTTCAGATTTAGTACTTATAAATAGCTAAATTTGGTAGCCTCTTTGGGCAATTGCAGCTCTCTGGACTGTTGCCAAGTTTGGCTTATTGAAATTTTATGAAGTAAAATAGCAATGCCCGGATGGTGGAATTGGTAGACACGTTAGCTTCAGGAGCTAATGATCGCAAGGTCTTGCAGGTTCGAGCCCTGTTCCGGGTACTAAATCCCACTTCCATATTTTAGAATTAATAGAATCGATTAGGAGGAATCCAACTGAAGGAATCGGAAAACCTGAGCCGCTACGTTTTCTTGGAAGTGGAACATGGTCAAGAAGAATAACTCAGGAGCATAGAATAGTTTATGTAATTAGTGATGATAAAATAGATTTTATTCAGTGTAGATATCATTACTAATAAATTTCTTAAAATATATCAGGTCTTGAATTTTGAAAAAAGAGCTTATTGAGTCATACCTTACGATTGTAAAATCGGCTAATAAAGAGCTGCCGAAGAAAGAAGCATTCAAAGATCTATTAAACCGTTTATACTCCGGCGATAAAGAGATTCAAAAGATTATTGATAAAATATCTCTCGGAGCTGAAACAACGATTTTAAATATACCCCGCAAAGATAAACTCCATCGTGGAAGTGCAGATTCCCTTTATAATAAAATAATTATAGAATTTGAAAATGATTTAAAAGTAACACTAAACCATGCGAAAGAACAGCTTGCCGGGTATCTATTGGGGCAATATAGCACAGGTGAAGGTTATAATTTTACATTAATAGCTTCCGATTGTATCAATTGGAAAGTATTTGCTCTTGATATTTCGTGCATTGAAAATATTGAAGAACTTCGAGAAGATGAATTAATATTGAATGAAGTAAAAAGTGCATCCTTTACTTTAACAGAAAAAAATGCTGAAGATTTTTATTACTGGATTGATCGATTTCTATTTAGGGAAGAGAAGCAGAAAGCTACTTTAAAAAGAATCGAAGAAGCATTCGGTCATCAGAGTAATGTATTTATTGAGTGCTTTTACCAAATGAATAACCATTTTCAAAACGCAAAAAAATTTGGTGAAGTTCAAGTATCGTTTGAACAATGGAGTAAATTTTTAAGCATTGCTTATGGGTCTTATGAAGCAAGCGAAGATAATTTTATTATACATACATATTTAAGTGTATTCGCTAAAATGTTAGCTTATGCAGTGGTTAGCAATGATGATTATATTGATGATAACGAGATAAAGTCGATTATTGATGGGTCAATTTTTCATAATCATTCAATTAATAATTTTGTAGATGACGATTTTTTCCATTGGGTTAAGAACGAAAGAAATTTTCGACCGCTCAAAAAAGTTTTTCGCTTAATTGCTCAAGAAATATCATTATTTGATTTTCATAATGTTGATGAAGATATTCTTAAAGGGGTTTATCAAGAATTAATTGATTTAGACACACGCCATGCATTAGGTGAGTATTATACTCCTGATTGGCTTTGCCAAAGAGTTATGTTGGAACTTGACTTAAAAGAAGGGAATAGAGTACTTGACCCTGCATGTGGAAGCGGCTCATTTTTATTAGCTGCCGCTCACCGTTTCAGGTTACTAAATCCTAATATTTCAGTTGAAGAATTGAATGCTTCTTTATATGGAATTGATATTCATCCCTTAAGCGTCCAAATAGCTAAGACAAATATATTGCTAGTACTTGGAAAAGAAGTAGTTAATTCCAAAACGCCTATACATATCAATATTATTTTAGCAAATACTTTACTCTCACCAGATGGAGTAGAAGACCTCTTTGGTAAAACTTTTAAGATGCAGATTGATAAAGAGACACTTGAACTCAGTTCTCATATTTTGGAAGATGTAAAAACATTCGATGAAGCTTTGGAGATTGCAGAAGACCTTGCCGAGCAGACATATAATAAAAGTGAAGCTTCTGCTAAAACTTTTGAAAACATTCTAACTAAACAAATTAGAGGCGGTGGATTTAATAAGTTAGTAATAGATAGTTTTTATAAAATCTATCGGAGTTTAAGAAGCGTTAAAGAAAAGGGGAGAGATAGTATCTGGAAATTTATTGTCCAGAATCTTTATAAGCCCTATTTCCTATCGGGTAAGTTCGATTATGTTATTGGTAATCCACCATGGTTTACATATAGTTCAGTTAAAAATGAAGAATATCAAAATATACTTAATGAGCTTGCTATAAAGTATGATATTAAACCGGAACGGGTGGCTAATTTCCCACATTTAGAAATTGCAGCAATTTTTCTCGCCTATTGCAGCAGTTATTTCTTAAAAGAAAAAGGTGAAATTGCTTTTGTCCTACCCAGAAGTTTTTTTAGTGCAGATCATCACGATAATACTCGAAGTGGAAAAGCAAAAGGATTCCGATTAAAACAGATTTGGGACTTAAACGAAGTATCTCCATTATTCAGAATCCCAAGCTCGGTATTATTCGCTTCCAAAGAAAAAGATAGCGTGAAGAGAAATATTTTATCATCGGGAATCGAAGGTATTTCTTTCAAAGGCAATCTGCTTTATCATAATTGCAATTTAGAATCGGCAAAGGAATTAATCTCTGAAACCAATTCTAAATGGTATTATTCCAAACAAGGTAAATCTACTGCATTTTCTCTTCATAAATACAAAAAACAATTATTATCAAATCCTTATAAAGATAGTTTCAGGCAGGGAGCTACGATAGTTCCACGTTCATTTTATTTTGTCGAATTAGTGCAAGAAGTGCCTGAAAATTATGAGGACAGAATCATTAATATAAAAACTTCTGAAGCAATTAATGTTGACGCGAAAATGCCGTGGAAAAATATTGAACTCAAAGGAAGAATTGAAAGTAAGTTTCTCTTCAGGACTGCATTATCAAAATCCATTCTTCCATTTGCTCTTTATAAACCGGAGTTAATAGTTCTTCCAATAACCATACAAATTGATGAAGATAATAATAGGAATATATTACTTCATTCTGCCGATGAATTAATGATTGAAGGATATATCAATGCTTCTCGATGGTTTAAAAGTGCTGAAAGATTTTGGGAACAGTTGAGAACGGAAAACAACAAAAAGTTTACTGCTGAATTTTATTTAAATTGGCAAAGTAAGCTAACATCCCAAAATTTATCATCTCCATATTTGGTTTTATATAATGCTTCGGCTGCAGATGCAAATGCTACAATTGTGAAGAGGGAGGATATTGATTTAGAGTTTATTGTGGAGAGTGTTAGTTATGTTCTCTATACAGGATCGATTAATGAGGCATATTATTTAACTGCAATCCTAAATTCAAGTATTCCAAATTTAATGATGAAAGATTTTCAAGCAAGAGGATTGTTTGGTGCACGACATGTCCACAAAAAGATTTTAGATATATATTTCCCCGAATTTGATAAAAATAATGAAAAGCATTCACATCTTGCTGAATTAGGGGAGGATGCTCATACGCAAACGGGTAAATATTTAATGGCTAACCCACCACAAAAAGTATTATCTCCAATGCATCTTGGAAGACTAAGAACTGACATAAAAAAATATCTTGCAGAAGAAATGAAAGAGATCGATAAAACCGTAAAACAATTAATCAGGTAAATATAGAGTTACATGCATTATATAAAAATGAGAGATGAAAAAAAATATATAAAAGAAGTATTGTCATCTCTATTTGCTTTTCTTTCGACGGTAGTAGTTCTTTTTGAACTTATAAATATGTCTTTAAATATATTTTTTGAAAGAGAATATGACATTAATGATATTTATGTATAGACCAGATCAAGAACTAATAAGCGTTGACTTGCCAATACTGAAAATAAAAATAGAAGAAATCGGCTTATGAAAAAACAATTTCCAATTTTAGAATTTGACTCGGATAGGCTTGCAATAATAAGCCCTTCAGACTTAGTAAAAGAAATCCCTGATATTCCTAAGCACGCCGTTGTCTGCTTTTTTAATGATGTAATAACTCATCTAGCAGAAAGTGGTAAGCTAAAAATAATTAGTAAGATAAAGAGTGAGATGGGATTTCATTATGTATATAGCTACGAATTTGAAAATCGTTCGATAGTTTTATTCCATCCCGGTGTTGGTGCTCCATTAGCTGTTGCCACTTTTGAAGATGTCATTCATATGGGATGCAATAAATTTGTAGTTTGTGGTGGTGCCGGTGTTTTGGATAAAGAAATTGCTGCCGGAAATCTTATCGTCCCAAATAGTGCAATTAGAGATGAAGGAACATCATATCATTATTTAGAACCTTCTCGTGAAGTTGCACCATCTTCGGAAGCTTTAATAGCAATTGAAACAACATTGACGAAGAGAAACATTTCTTATCGTATCGGAAAGACTTGGACTACCGATGGAGTTTATCGAGAAACATCTTCTAAAATTTCATTAAGAAAATCAGAGGGTTGCATATCTGTCGAAATGGAAGCTGCTGCATTATTTGCTGTCGCAAAATTTAGAGGCGTAAAGATCGGACAAATTCTTTATGGTGGAGATAATGTTGATACCGAAATTTGGGATCATAGAGATTGGCAGTCCAACTGGGATATAAGAGAAATGCTCGTAGCACTTTCTGCCGAAGCATGTTTATTAATGTAAATATGGAATAATTTATAAAATCTATTACGCTGAGAAATTAATCTCCACTCAGATAATTCTTATTAATTTTTTCCATTCGTTTAGTCTCAAGCTCTGACTTCAATTTTTCTCTTTGCTCTTCTGCATTTTTAGCATAACTGCTGCTCCCTTTGGAGTATTTATAATTTGATGGAGATGCTAATCCATCCATTATCCAATATCCAAGCACTAAAATTGAAGCTCCAATCGCTAAATAGATTGCAGCCATTGTTATAAATGCGACTGTTACAAAAGCGAAAATAGAAAGTGAAACGAAATAAATAGTCCTGATTGGAAAATATACTCCATATTTTGTTACGTCTTGATAGATTGAATAAACTAAGATTGATATCCCAAGAATCGATAGTAACCATAAATACCAGGCTAAAAATCCTTGTCCCATCGGAAACCACCAAAAATGTTCAACAAAAATTAATTTCAATATTTCTAATTCCCAAAATGCATTAACAATTCCGAATAAAAGTCCCAAAGCTCCGAACAAATAGGGAATAATATTTTCTCCTTTATGTCGAAATTTACCTTTGAACTGCATCAATTTTTTATCAAGTTCAATACCTATTACAATAAATACAACTGTTAAAATTGACAATGCTAAGGTGATTCCCCAGAATGAGAGTTTATCCCATCTCCCATATTCATCGAACAAATTTTTAATCGATAGTCCCGGTTCTGGTAATATGAGTGCTTCTTTCTTTTCGATAATCTCGGTAGGGATTGCCATCATTAGGAGATTTTTGCTAAATACATAAGCGGTATCTTTATTATAAGCAAACTGAACCCAATCTTTTATCTTGTCTATTGGGATTATCGTATCCCCCTTTACAAGTTCACCAATTATTACTGCTTTTTCGGACGGCTCTTCTCTAATATTTAATTTCTTGGTGTTTACTACATAGACAATGGTATTATCGCTGGAATCAAAAAAAAGATCGCATGATGTTGTGAATAGAATTAATGTAACAATCGAAATGATTATTCTGATATTTTTCATTGCACTCCCGGAATAGAATGGGGTAATTTAAATAAAATAAAATTTATATTAAAAAATAGTTAGAATGAATAGCGAAGATTAATGCCTGCACCGTTTAGGATGTAAGTGGCAGAAATGTTAATATTATTTTCCTTTTGCATCTCGTCAAATTTAACTACAGCTTTACCGATTACATATCCAATTACCGAACCCGCAATACAATCCGAAGCCCAATGATTATCACTATAAATTCTCTGAACGACAGTAGAAGCGGCTAAACTATAAAGAAAAATTGAAGCATAAACATTATCGATTCTCTCGGCTAATACAGATGAAAAGGCGAATGCAACTGTGCAATGACCTGATGGCATTGAGTTGTAATCATTCGATGTTTGAAACAGTTTGAAATTTGTATTCCCTTCATTCATATAAGGGCGGCTTCTTCCAAGAACAGTTTTTAGAATAATAGTTGTTGCACCTGCATAGAATAATCCTTCAAGAAGCATCCTGCCTGTTACTGAAAAACTTTCAATGCCGAATGCTTTGCCCCCAAGATATATGCCTGCTGAGATTCCTCCTGCATATAATAGATCACCATATCGATGACCAATTTCATCAAGGTTATCAAGTGCTTTTGAATGGCTTCGACCAAAAGAGGATCGTATTTCATCATCTAATAAAAATGCTAATCCGGTAGCTGCAATTGCTGCACCACCGTAAAGTAAATCATCTGATTCGAATTGCGTTGGAGAAGAAACTAATTTTAATCCGGTATTAATTCCTATCGAAATATCTTGTGGGATAGTTGTTGTTAAAGTATCAGTTTCAGTTAATTCATTTTTTGAATTTACATTATAGGTGTGTTTGAATGACTCACTGACACAGAAATCATTGAATCCATTATCAGGCTTTATAGGATTTTCCGAAGATGAA
Organism: Melioribacteraceae bacterium; assembly: GCA_041674625.1. Classification (GTDB taxonomy): domain Bacteria; phylum Bacteroidota; class Ignavibacteria; order Ignavibacteriales; family Melioribacteraceae; genus BRH-c32. Next base: position 14,949 of record JBAYVI010000063.1, read on the forward strand.
AGTTTTGAGTGGGTAATAAAATCAATCTGGTTAAGAAGAATTCCTATTTCTTTAGATTTGAAATGATTACTCTCAGAAAATCTTGTATACTCAGTTTGCGCATTGATATGCGCAAAACCGCACAGGAAAATTATGAAAATAAAAACACGCTGCATAAAATTCTTATGCAGCCGCAACGGAAATAGAAAAGAGTTTCTCTTCTAATAAATCTAATTCTTCCTTAATTCTTTCTCTCACCTTTTCGGTTTCTTCTTTAATTTCAGGAAGTAGTTCTCGGTAATATTTTATGCCATCTATAATATTATTTCTAAATGTATTAAAAAGTTTTTCTTCGCTCACTCGCTTGTGCATATAATCTATATAGAGTTGAATCTCTTTAATAAATAGATTTGGTCTTTCAGAATTAGTAATTAAATTAATTCTACCATAGATATGATCTACCATTTCTTTGAGAGTAGAAATTTTAGAAAAATATGCAAGATTAGGTCCGGGGCATACTGATACAGTTGTGCTTCCCTTTGGTGCTTGTATATTATTTGCTTTATAAACTGATGCAGATAGACCTTCACATAAACACGATTTTTCAGCAGCCCAATTAAACTTATCATTTAATTCTTGGGAAGCCGGGTCGGCATTTTTGAGCTCGCTAATTTTTTTCATAAAAGTAATTGAAGCCGGGCAAAGTGGTTTTTCTGAATAATCCTTATTAGAAACTAAGAATTTTTTAGGACAAGGGCTTCCTGGTTTTCCATTAATAAGGCGATCCATTTTTTCCAAATCTTTTGTATTTCCTTTTAGACTATTAAATGGAACTCCAAGCGGCGAGATATCGCTCAAATACAAATCATCTTCACCAGCACAGCTTAGTCGTTCTAAAGTATCAGTATCAACATTCATAGTCTCAGGCACTAATAAGAAAGGACTTCCCCAGCCAACACTTTTAACTCCGAAATAACGAATCAAAAAATCATGCTCGCTACTTTTACCTATACCACCTTGGACAGTGATATCGATATTCAAATTGTTTTCGTTGATCGTCAATTCTTTATTTGCAATTGCAGGGATAAACAATTCCTTTATTGAATTAAATAATTCTTCTTTTCTATTTTTAAATTCTTGCAGAATAGGGCCGAGCAAAAAACCATCTGAAGCAAAAGCATGACCACCGCAATTAAGACCCGATTCAATTCTAAATTCTGAAACCCACAATCCCTTTTTAGCGAGATACTTTCCCTGAATAAATGCAGAACGGAAATCACTAACTTTAATAACAATTTTCTTTTTAAAACTTCCATCGATAGTTGGTAAAAACTCTTTTAATGTTTCTAAGTAATTATAAAGTCTTGGATTCATTCCTGCTGAAAATATAATTGAACTTTCTAATTCACTATTTGCAAATCCTCTTAATGCGGCATGTGCGTCATTAAATTGTTGAGGCAATTCTGTGTTATCAATCGAATAATTTGTTTTATCAAGTTTTGTCATGATATTAACATCAATCGAGCCATGGAAAATATTTTCTCTAAGCCAGTTCTGAAGTTTTTCTTTTCTTTTCCCTCGAGCAATTAACATCTGATTATATTTTTCTTTTAATTCCGATAAGTCAGGGAGCATTTCAAAATATTTTGTTAACTCGCTACCAATATCGAATTTTGATTCTTTTAATTTCTCGAACTGTTCTTTTACTGTTTTGTTAATTGTATTTAAGTAAGCAGTAATTCTTTTAGCGCGTGAATCTTCTTCTTTAAGCGGGATTGGAGTAAAAGGTTCTTCGTTATTTTCCTGATACATTTTCCTTAAGTGTTCTAATAATGTATCATCAACTAAAGAAATTACAGAAGATATACCATATTTAGCAACCTTTGCGGGAGTATCGGCAGAGTATCCGATTCCTAAAACGGGTATATGAAATGTATGTCCTTTATCTATTTTCATTATTGAAATTCCATTGTAATTTATATATTATCTGGCGTAATATACGGTAATAATGTGATATTTACTTCAAATTTATAATCAAAAAGGGACATACTTTGCTATTTTTTTTGCAATTCATTAAGGAGTTTTTGAGCTAAATGGATTCTGTATATAAACAAACCCAAAATTTAGCAAAGAGTCATTATGAAAATTTTCCTGTTATTTCTTATTTTCTTCCTAAGAAATTAAGAAAACCGGTCTCCTTACTTTATCATTTTTCCCGAACTGCTGATGATATTGCTGATGAAGGGAATTTATCTGATGAAGAAAGAATTAAAAATATACAAAATTATAGAGATTCTTTTTCTTGTTCTTTGATTGAGAATTATGATAATAAATTTTGGAAAGCACTTCATTCTATAATAAAAGAATTCCAGCTTACACCGAAATACTTTTATGATTTATTAAATGCTTTTGAAATGGATTGCAAAAAAAAAGAATTCAATAATTTTGATGAAATATTATTTTATTGCAATCATTCAGCTAATCCGGTCGGAAGGATTATGCTAGAATTTATTAATATACGCGATGAAAAAACGCTCAAATATTCTGATAATATTTGTACTGCGCTTCAGTTAACAAATTTCTATCAGGATATTAGTTTAGATATCTCAAAAGATAGAATTTATATACCATTAGATGAATTAAGTAAATTCGATATAACCGCCGACAAATTCAAAACAAAAAATTTCAATGAAGAATTCCGATTGCTTATGAAGTTTCAATTAAAGCGATGCAACGAACTTTTTTATGAAGGTAAAAAGATACTTCCTTTGCTCCCGAAAAATTTCA
>JBAYVI010000064.1:0-17646 GCA_041674625.1 Melioribacteraceae bacterium
GGTAAATCATACGCTACTATGTGGGGAATTGCTTTTGCAGGTGCTCCTATGGCTCAATTTTTATTAGCTTATGTTACCAAAGGTGCTCTTGCTGGTGGTGGCGTTGATGCTTGGAGAGGTGCTATGGTGCTTCTTTCTATTATTATGTTTATTGCTTTAGTTATGGCTGTTATTCTTGCTAAACAATCACCTGAAAAATATGGTATGAAAGCTTTCGGTGAATTGCCCGCTCCTAAAGGTGGAGTTGCTAAAGCTGAATATAATTGGACTACTAAAGAAGCTTATTCACAATATGCTATTTGGGCTGCAATTTTAACATTCTTAACATCTATGATGGGTGAATTTTTAATTTGGACTCAAGTTGTTAGTTATTGGACTGCTGATTTAGGTTGGACACGAGATACTGCAATTAACGTTTATGCAATTATCGGTTTAGTAGGCATTTTCAGTATGCCTATTCTTGGTATTATCGCTGATAAAGTAGTTCAGAAAGTTGGGCATGAAGCTAAAGGTAGAAAAATAATGCTAATTATTGGACCTTTAACTGGTGTTGTAGCTTGTGCTTTCTTACTCGCATCCGGTGCCGCTATGGTTTGGGCTTATGTTGCTTGTGTTATTTTCGCAATCTACTGGGCTATCGTCCCTGGCGGTGTTGTTGGTTATACAGGTGCTATCTATGGACGTAAAACTTTAGGAAAGATTTGGGGACTCGCTACTTTAATTGTAATGGGTATTGGACCTTTCTTAGGATCGTTCATTGGTGGTTGGCTTAAAGACTTTACAGGTAGCTATACTTATTCAATATATTACGCATTGGGTTCATTCGTTGTTTCTATCTTATTAGCATCCACTTTACCTTTGATTGCTAATCATAAAGAATCTGAAACAGCAGAAAACGTGTAATTGATGCCCTCAGCATCAAAATAAATATTTTTTAAATCCCTCCCTTTATTATTGGTGAGGGGTTTAATTTGATTGAAAAGTTTACAAATTGAAGCAGATTGGTTTTTATTCGGAGTTGTAAAACCGTTGGCTTTTGATAAAGGAGTTAAAATGGAAAATGGAAAAGTTAAACGCGAACCAGATGTAACTCAAGCTACGCCTAAAATAGAAGAATTAAAAGGATTAGTTTTTGACGTTCAGGGTCATTCAGTTCATGATGGACCCGGAACTAGAACAACTGTTTTTTTGAGTGGATGCCCTTTGAATTGTATCTGGTGCTGCAATCCTGAAGGATTATTCCATCACCCTGTTATGCTTTACAAAGAGTCTAAATGTGTAAAGTGTGGAAGATGCATCAAAGCTTGCCCCTATGATGCCATTTCAGTTAAGGATGGAAAGTTAGTTCATGATAGAACTAAATGTGATGTCTGCGAAACTATGGAATGCGTTAGTGCCTGCCTTCAAGAAGCTACCGAAACAAGTGGAAAATATTATTCAGTTAATGATTTGATGCAAATATTTAAAAGAGACCGACAGTTCTGGGGTAGTAAAGGAGGAGTTACTTTTAGCGGCGGTGAACCTTTAATGCAGAAGAACTTTATGCTCGCCATTCTTAAAGAATGCCAAAAAGCTTATATACACGTTGCAATCGAAACTACTTCCTGCCTTGCAACAAATTATTTCATGGAAGCAATGGATTACATTGAATGGGTTTTTACTGATATTAAACATATGGATCCCGATAAGCATAAAGAACTCACCGGAGTTGATAATAAATTAATTCTAAAAAATATTGAAACTTTAGCAAAAAAAGAAGATTGGAACGGTTTTATCGTCCCAAGAATACCAGTAATTCCGGGACTTAATGATTCTGATGAAAATATTATCGCTACTGCTAAATTTGTGAAAAATATTGGCTTGGAAGTAATCAATATCCTACCCTTCCATAGACTTGGTGAATCTAAATATAGACAAATTGGACATGTATATAAATTTGCAGACCAAACACCTCCGACAATAGAAAATATGGACAGAGTTAAAAAATTGATTGAAGACGAAGGTTTAGTCTGCTTCGTGGGTTACGAAACCCCTTTTTAATAGATAATAATTACCTGATTTATATTTTGTTTGGACTCTATTTCAGTCCGTTTATTGTTAAATAAGGAATACAAAAATGAAAATGATTTCTAAAGCACTACTATTTTTAATAATCGTTTTTTCGGTTAATAATTTACTCACAGCTCAAGAACAAAAGTCAGATTTTAGATTTAGTTTTTCTGAAAGATACCGTTTGGTTATGTGGGATAACGCAATCGATCTTAATGATAAGGGTACTAACAACCAGAATTTTTCCCGTTTAAGAACAACTTTAGCATTACAGTACAAACCGGATCAAAACCTGGAATTTAATTTTGCACTAGTCAATGAATTTAGAAAATATTTCACTCCTGCTTCTGCCGACTTTCACCTAAACGAAATAATTATAGACCAACTTAATCTAAAATTGGCAAATAAAGAACTCCTTAATGGAGTACTTACTCTTGGTCGTCAAAATATTTTTCTTGGTGAGGGATTTGTAATACTTGATGGTCACCCTGGTGATGGTTCCAGATCCGCTTACTTTAATGCAATTAGGTATGATTGGAATATTAATCCTAAACATACTCTAACCGGATTTTTTGCATACCAGCCTGAAGAAGATTTTCTCCCTGTAATTAATGGAAAAGATATTGATCCTTCATTTCAAGGAGATGATTCGTATCAATTAATTGAGCAATCTGAAAAAGCCGCTGCTCTTTATTATAATGGTAACTTTGATCTTATTAATATTCAATCCTATGCAATTTGGAAGGCTATAATTGATGATGGTAAAAAAATTGTTCCTAAATCAAATATTTATACAATTGGCGCTAGAGTTAAGCTTCCTATTAGTGAACATTTCAACTTAACAACCGAAGCAGCTTATCAGGCAGGCAATTCGGGGGATTTTGATCGTTCAGCTTACGGTGGGTATTCTTATTTCTCTTTTCTTCCAAAAATTGAAAAATTCTATATACCAAAAACAGTGAATGTCGGTACATTTCTCTTAAGCGGTGATGATAAATCAACTCCTGAATTGGAAGCGTGGGACCCCCTATTCAGTCGCTGGCCAAAATGGAGTGAATCTTACATCTATACTTCATTAAAAGAAAACAAAGGAAAGATTGCTTATTGGAGTAATATGCTATCTTTTTATCTTCAGACTAACTTTAATTTGGGTGACGGTTTTGGTTTGGATTTAAACTATTATCTCCTTTATTCAATGGAAGAAACTGTTGCTACTGCGTTCTTGAGCGGTAACAGTAAGACCCGTGGTGGTTTATTTGTTGGAAAAATGAGCTATAAAATAAGTGATAATGTATCAGGTCACATTTTATGGGAACACTTTGATCCGGGTAAATTTTATTTTAATGGCGCTGATAGTTATGATTGGGCTAGAATGGAATTTCTATTTACTTTATGAGGGCGTAATGGAAACTATAAATAATGAAAAAGAAAAAATAATTAAAGACATTATCCAATTGGAATGGGAAATGTTCAGCAGTGTTAATGCTTCTGAACCAAATAGCTGTCAAGAAGATCGGAAAACATTTCAAGTAATGAGATGGATGAGCTATTCTGCTTTTGATGAAAAATTATTAAACTCTTTCTTCGAAAATTTGAAACAAGCAAAACAAGATGAAAGAAATTTAATGACTGAAAAATATGGAAGAATGGAAGGAATAATTCCTCATCTCCCTCCTTCCAATGATATAGAACAGATTGTTAATGCTGAAAAAATCTGGATGGATGAAATATCCCAAAAATATCCTTTAACTTTTCCTAAAGTTGGAACTAATGGTGGCAGTAATTTTACTAATTATCTTAAATGCGAATTAGAAACCTATTCAGTAGATACTCTATCTCAATATGCCGACTTAGTAAAAAAATCATTGGATGCCGGTAATAATTTAGTCGAAGAAAGATATAATAATCTTTTCATTAAGTTGGGTTACAAATCTTTGGCTGATAAAGAATCGCAAGAAAAACATAAAGAGTTTTGGAAAAACAACACTAACAAAGGTTGTTAATGAACGGCTTACTTCTATCTGAGTCTTTTTATTTAGAAGATATGATTGATAAAGGGATTTATTAATGAACGGGTTGCTTCTATCAGAACGGTATTATAAGTTCTACGGAAAACCTATGATAGAAAAACATTTCCCTGACTATCTCAATAGAATGGCAATAGGTTTAGTGGGCGAGGGCTCCGAATGTTTCGGATTCGATGACAAACTATCAATGGATCACGATTGGGGCCCTGCTTTTTGTATCTGGCTTAATGAACAAGATTATTCCGATATCGGAAAAGAATTACAATTAGCTTATGATTCACTCCCGAATGAATTTGCCGGACTTTCTTTTAATAAAAGAAGTTACGATTCAAAACGGAGAGTTGGAGTTTTTGAAACAAAATCTTTTTATGAAAGATTTATTGGATTGCGTGATCTGCCTGCCGCTTGGGAAGAATGGATAGAAATCCGCGAAACTGACTTGGCGGCTTGCACTAACGGCAAAATCTTCCATGATGAATTTGGGGAATTTACTCATTTCAGAAATCAGCTATTGGATTACTATCCTCACGATGTACGACTTAAGAAAATTGCCGATCGATGCTTTATTATTTCGAGAGCCGGACAGTATAATTATATGCGTTCTGTTACACGCAGAGATATTGTAGCAGCTAATCTTGCGGAATCAAAATTTATCGAATCATCTATCTCACTTGCCTTCCTTATTAATTGGCGATATATGCCCTATTATAAATTGATGCATCATTCATTATATTCACTTCCTGTACTAGGTACTAAATTATATGATCTTATCAAGAAGCTTTCATCAACACTAATGTTAACAAACCCTATCGATTATTTCAATCATAAGTCGGAAATCATACAAACTATTTGTGGATATTTTGTGGAAGAACTCAATCGCCAACAATTGAGCACTATAACTTCAGGTTTTCTATTCGATCATTCATTGGAGATCTTAAAGCGTATCGATAATCCCGATATAAGGGATTATAACATAAAAGATATTTATTAATCCCCCGCCCTTGAAATTTTCATCCCCCAATTATTGGATTAATCCTTAACGCACCGAACGCTAAAGCCGAATTTCTTACTTTTGTAGTTGTCCGCTAGGTAAATAAAGTTGGTAGCATAGGACAAACCCATGTGGTATACGTTATCACTATTATACTCAGTAGAACTCCAAAAATCAGTATTAGTACTTAAAGTTGGTCCAGAGCTCCAGCCCGCCTCAAGTGCTGAAAAGCCGCTGGTGTTTGTGCCTACTCCATTTTCTGTACCTTGACCAATTGCCTTTAATGTGTTACCATCATTATTGACAGCCAATGCTAATGTACTGTATTCTTCGAGCGTTGGTATATGCCAACCACTTGGGCAAATTCCTTGTGCACCTGGCGTCGTTACATATTGCATTACTTCATTCCATTGATATAAACCACCATATTTTGTGCAATTGCTAGTATCATTATTATAACACCATTTTTCTATTACACTATTATTTGTTGCATCTTGGTTTAGTAGGATCATACTTCCTATATCTAAGTTTTCTTTTAACCAACACTGAGTTCCTATTTGAACAGTATTATATGTTTTACCGCCATAAGTAATTGTTGGTGTACCTTCACAAGGCATACCGGTTGTTGGGATATCTATAACTAAATTGCCTAGGTCTAATGATGAACCAACCATATTAGGTAAACCCATAAATACTTTTTTAGCAATATAAGCACCGGTTATAACTAAACTATCTATTTTAGTATCCAACATAGAACTAATACTTAAAGTAGATGTATTCATTTGGAAACTTGGTGATCCGCTCCCCGTATTTAGATGTTGGCTTCCATATAAAAGCATTAACTTTTTAGTTACACTATATCTCCCATCCAAATTTATATTTGCTAGATACATGCCGTTGGGTAAACCGTTCAATTCAAGATCAATTAAATTTGTTCCCGCACTAAAAGTTCTCTCAACTTCATCTCTAACTTTTTGTCCAAGAATATTAAATACTTCTACTCTTACATTTCCGCTATTGGGAAGTGTAATATAAATTCTCGTTTTAGGGTTAAATGGATTTGGAAAATTATTCGAAACAGCATAACCCGTAGGAAGCTGACTTCCCTCTTTAACATCAGTAATATTATTGAAAGTAAAAGAACCATAACTATCAGAATTTGTAGAATAATTATATGGAGAACTATAGAGCTTCAGTTGCATTTCGGCTAATCCAATTCCCTTTTGATCGACTAATTTGCCATTTACAGTTTGAGCAAATAATGCTTCACTCCCAAATAAAAATAAAACTAACAATAACCTTTTCATAAAAACATAATACCTGTTAAAGGATTTGGAATATTTCATTCTACCCTCCGAATTTATTTTTCTAACAATTTTCTAATAATCTAATTTTTTTTTAAAAATTAGCTCCAAATATTTTTTTTACTTGTTATCAAAAAATGATGAGAAAAATTATTTATATAAGAAAGAAAAATTTTATATTGATGTGGATCGAGACATTTTCGGAATGGAATAAAAAGTGTAATATTCATAGAGAGGATATTGTGTAGCTCAAACATAAGTGCACTCTTGTTTGTCGAAAGAAATTTAATATAATAATTTTTTATTTCAAACTAAAATTTTTTCATTCGTATGGTGGGTGTAATATTTTCGAACTTTCACTATTTATAGTTCTATATAATCCTAACACCGGTTTCAATAATCTCTTTTACAAAGGGGTCATCTTCTGAAAAATCTTCAGTTCTGAATGGATGTACTTCAAGATCGTATGAAGATTTAATTAAATACTTTCCTGATTTTTCAAGATCCCAAAATCTTTTCCCTTCAAATTTATACCCATCAATCTGTGAACTGATTGAAGAATTTAGTTTCTGCTTCGGCATTGCCTATTAATACTATCGATTTACCTTTTTCAATTTCGGTTAATGGATCGGGATTAATTTTTATCTCATCTCCTGAGGTAATAGCAACTATACTACAACCTGTTTTTTCTCTTACCGTTGAACTCATTATTGTTTTGCCAATAAGCTTCTTTGGAGAATCTACTTTGAATACGTCTACTCCCTCTGCTATCATTAATATATTCCCCTTCTTAAGGAGATTAAAAATGCTATTCGCTCCCATTGATGAAAGCGAAATAACAAAATCGCTGCCGGCATGATAAAGGTGATCTACTGTTCTATCTAAATTACTCCTACTTATAATTTGAATATCAACCCGCAAACTTCTTATCAGCGTAGTAAGAAAAAGATTAACATTATCGTCCTCTGTGGTTATGGCAACTGCAGGTGAAGTTAAAATGCCTGAACGCAATAGAAAATCTTTATCTGAAGCATCACCAATAATAAATTTATCTGAATCAGCTTTAGAAGGATTCTTCTCTATAATCTTATAATCAATATCTTTTTCATCAAGTGTTTTACCAAGTGCCTTGCCTACTACTCCGCCGCCAATAATCATAACCTGACCGACAGATATATTATATATACAGAAAATTTCATTGTATTGGTCAATCTGCTCCTGCGAACCTGCTAAAACTAGAACAGCACGTTCCGAAATAATAGTATTAGCATCAACCGTTGCAAAACTTCCCTTTTCCCAGATACCTACTACGGAAACTCCCGATAGTTCTCTTAATTTTGAATTTAATAAAGTCTTATTTACAAGCGGTGTTCCTTTAACCGTTGCTTCTGCAATTTTAAGTCTTCCAAATTGCCCTATATTATGAGCAAGTGCATTACCAGCCGTTATTCTTCGTGCTAATAATCTACCTAACATTTCACCTGGTCTAATTACATTAGATGCTCCGGCTAAATATAAAACTTCACTTGCACTTTCTGAGTCTGCAGTTGATACTACTGGTATGGTTTTAGATGACTGCCTTACAGCGTAAGTAATGGACGTATTTAAAAAGTGATTACCTGTTAAAACCACTCCGAGCGATTTATTAATATTAATTTTTTCATATGTATATTCATCATCTAAATCGCTAGATACAATATTGAATCCCATATCCATTAGTTCTGATGCTTTTTTGAGTTCAGGTTCTACTAATACATAAGAGATCTTAAATTGCTTTAACTTTTTTATTAGTAATGTAGATAGATGATCAAAATGTGTTAAAATAATATGGTCAGAAATAGTATCCCTTAAATCCCTGTGTATTCTTTCTGGTGATTGAAATAATTTTACGAATGTGAGTGGAACTAATCCAAGTATATATATAAGTCCTGAAAAAGAAACGAATACATTAAATAGCCTCCCCATATCACTTTGAAAAGTTATATCTCCGGGTCCAAGAGTGGACATATTTGTTGTAGTCCAATAAAAACTTGTTATCCATGAGTAATTCCGATTTTCATATTCCATTAAATAATGAAATACAATAGAGTTGAAGACTATTAAAAATAATAGGACAAGAACAAGTCTTGATATTAAAACTGCGTTCCTTCTACTTGTTCTCTGAAGGCGATCTGAATTGTTTTTAATTATATTCACTAGCTTCTTCTTATATTCATTATTAAAAATATGTAAAAGAATTCTTATCGGCTATAATAAAATTAACACCAATAAAAATTCATCTTTTAAATAGGATTTTTTTTCACCCTTATTAATTCAAAAAAATATTATTATCTTTTCACAAATAAAAATAAATTTGTAAGCATGAAATCCATAAAAATAAAATCGAAAATTATTAACATAGCTCTTTTTGCATCATTTGCTTTAATTGTAAATACAAGCTGCGATGATACAATAAATGTTTTTGAATTGGATAATAAAATTATTCCTTCATCTAACGTGAGTTACAATCAATATATTCAACCTGTATTCACGGCTAAATGTGCAAATGCCGGATGCCATGATGACCAAATTAGAGCTGGTAATCTGAGCTTTACTTCGTATGTTAATGCTACATCCGACTATTTAGTTGTAGCTCCGGGACTACCCGATAATAGTAAACTTGTCTGGGCTGTTGAAGGTAACTATGTTGATCAGATGCCCCCTCTTGGTTATTGGGGCTTAACCTCTAATCAAATTGCAGCGATTAGAATTTGGGTAAAAGAAGGTGCTAAAAATAACTAAAGCCACTTATTCTCTTTATACCATTTTATAGTCCTATTCATTCCTTCTTGAAGAGTATATTGCGGTTTATATCCTAATTGTTCTTTCGCTTTAGATATGTCACAAGTCCAATATTTCTGAACAAAATCTCTTGCTTTTTCTACATTAAAAGTTGCAGCATTCTTACTGAACATTGAAAAGAATTGTGCTATATATGCTACGACATATACTATTGAATGAGGTATTCTAAGTTTAATTGCTCCTTTTCCAAAAGCATTTTTAATTGCATCGCTAACTAAATCCCAATCATAAAATTCATCAGAACCTATATAATAAGTTTCTCCTTTTGAATTTTCGGATATTGCAGCGAGATATATTCCATAAACTAGATCTTTAACATATACTAGATTAAGTTTCTTTTTATCAAAACCAACTAATGTCATTAATCCTTGTTTATATGTTTTGAACACAAGATATATTTCAGTATCCCGTTCACCATATACTGCGGGTGGACGGACAATAGAAATCGGTAAAATATCCATATACGAATGAGCTAATTTTTCCTGTTCGAGTTTGCTCTTTCCATAACGTGTAATTGGTGTTGGTGTGTCAGATTCAATCCGTGCCTTTTCTGAATATGATGGACCACCTGCTGTTTGACTGCTTACAATAACTATCTTTTTTATGTTACGATTATTTTTTGCAACTACTTCTAAAAGCGATTTAGTGGTCTCTACATTCCCTCTTGTATATCCATCATCATTTTTAGATTTAACTACACCCGCTACATGAAATAGATAATCTGCATCTTTTAAAACTGCACTAAGTGCATCATAATCAAATAATCCTGCATCAATAATTTCTACCGGCTTACCTTCGAGCCATTTTCTTGAAGAACTTTTTCTTAATAAACAGACTACTTCGTGCCCTTTCTCAAGTAATAAATCGACTAAATGACTTCCTACAAATCCTGATGCACCTGTTACTACTGATTTCATTTTCTTAATTTCCATTCTCTTAATAATTTGATTTTATGAGCTTTTTTAATAAATTAAGTGCTAATTTTTGATAAATAGTAAGATAATAAAAAAAAGACTACCATAGTTAATATCCCGGAGGATAATTTTGGATTTATTCAAAAAATGTTACGATTTTACCAGAGCTGATGATATCAAGGCAATGGGCGTTTACCCATACTTCAGGGCAATTGAGGAGAACGAAGGACCTGTAGTTCAAATCGAAGGACGCAAAATTATAATGGCAGGTTCTAATAACTACTTGGGGCTTACAGCACATCCTAAAGTAAAAGAAGCAGCTATTAATGCTGTAAATAAATATGGCACCGGTTGTTCGGGGAGTAGATACTTAACTGGTACTCTTGATCTACATATAGAATTGGAATATAAATTAGCAAAGTTTTTTGGGACTGAAGCCGTTCTCTTATATAGCACAGGTTATCAAACAGCTCAAGGGATTATCCCAACATTAGTTGGTCGCGGTGAATATGTTGTTTCCGATAGAGATAATCATGCTTGTATCGTTGCGGGAAATATGATGGCTAAAGGTGGAACTATCGAAGTTGTAAGATACCATCATAATGATATGGCTGATTTAGAAAGAGTATTATCTAAACTTCCTCTCGATGCTCCGAAACTTTTAGTAAGTGATGGCGTATTTAGTACCGGTGGCGAAATTGTTCATCTTCCTGAATTAGTAGATTTAGCAAAAAAATATAATGCTCGTACATTAATTGATGATGCACATTCAGTTGGCGTTATCGGTAAAGGTGGTAGAGGTACAGCAAGTGAATTTAATTTAGAATCTGATGTCGATTTGACAATGGGTACATTCAGTAAAACTTTCGCTTCATTAGGCGGATTCGTTGCCGGGAAAGCAAAAGTAATAGATTACCTAAAACATCATTCATCTGCATTAATTTTCAGCGCATCCCCTACCCCTGCTGCAGTTGCTGCGGCTTTAGCCGCTTTAGAAATTTTAGAACAAGAACCTGAACGAGTAACAAACTTAATCAATAATGCTGATTTTGTTAGAAAAGGATTAGCAGAAGCCGGTTTCAAAATCATCGATGGCAGAACTGCTATTGTTCCTGTAATTGTTGGTGATGATGCTATCGCATTCCAAATGTGGAGAGCATTATATGATGCAGGTGTTTTCGTAAATGTGTTTATCTCCCCAGGTGTTCCTCAAGGTCGCCAAATGATGAGAACCAGTTATATGGCAACTCACGAAAGAGAACACTTGGAAAAAATTATAGAAACTTTCACAAAAGTTGGGAAAAATTTAGGTCTTATTTAAATTGAGCTAACTATTTTTATAAAGCATACTTGATATTTTTTCGGGTATGCTTTTTTTATTTAAGGATATTATAATGAGTGAAATTACAATTACTACTGTACTGACTAAATCCGATTTGAACAAATTCTTAAAATTCCAATGGGAAATATATAAAGAATATCCTCATTGGGTTCCACCACTTTTATATGATAAAAAACATATCCTTGATAAAAAGAAGAATCCTTTTTTTGAACATGCTGAAATGGATAATTTCCTCGCTTGGCGTGATAATAAAATTGTTGGACGTATTTCAGCAATTAAAAATGATCTTCATAATCAATATCATAACGATAAGGTTGGCTTCTTCGGTTTCTTCGAATGCATTAATGATCAAGATGTAGCTAATAAACTATTTGATACCGCAAAAGCTTGGCTATTAAATAAAGGACTTGATGTGATGCGTGGTCCTGCTAATCCATCTTCTAACGATGAATGGGCTATGCTAGTTGATGGATTTGATGATGACCCCCGTTTACTTATGCCTTATAATCCTCCATACTATTTAGAACTTGTCGATAATTTTGGATTTAAGAAAGCAAAGGATCTACTTGCTTTTAGTATCGAAGCGAAAGATTTAAAAACTGCAGAAAAAGTAAAAAGAGTTGCAGAACTGGCAAAGGAAAGAGCCGGTTTAAAAATCCATCAAATGAATCCTAAGGAATTTAATAAAGATTTAGAGAAAGTAAAATATATCTATAATAAAGCATGGGCTCCAAACTGGGGTTTCGTTCCTATGACTGATGGTGAAATTGATGCAATGGCTAAAGACCTAAAACCATTAGTAGAACCATCCCTCGTTTATTTTGGTGAAGTAAAAGGTGAATTAATTGGCTTCGCTTTGGTGCTGCCTGACTATAATCAGATATTTAAATATATGAACGGCAGGCTTTTCCCTTTTAATTGGATTAAACTTTTTACAATGAAAAAGAAAATTACTTGGAGTAGAGTAATTACTCTCGGGATTATTCCTGAATTTCAAAAGAAAGGTTTGGATGCGGTTTTTTATATTGAAGCAATGGATAGAGCTGCTAAACTTAATATTCATCGAGGAGAAGCAAGCTGGATTCTTGAAGATAATGATATGATGGTCCGTGGTGCTCTTGCTATGAAAGGTGTTGAATATAAACGTTACAGAGTTTATGACTGTGAGTTGAAATGAAAAAATTACTTATTGTTCTTTTGTTTGTTTCTGCTAATTTATTAGCGCAGTTCAATTACGATAATAGTGATCTTATTTTAACTGCCGCCAATCGTACATTTGATAAAGAAATTATAACTAAATATTTATCGAGCAATAATGAGAACGATGTAAAAGCTGCTTTAATTGCTTTATATAATTCAAATGATTCCACTTTTGTCGATGATATAAAAAAAATTGATTTCTCAAAATTTGGTAAAGAAGCGGCTTTTGCTCTTGGTGGTATTAGTAATTGCCGCAGTAGTATCAACCTTTTATTTAATCAGCTTCAAATTGACGCAAACCAAGATTCTTACCGCGAAATTATTGAAGCAATTGGCAAAACCGGAAATCAATCTGATTTTGAAAAATTGATTCGCTTTTCTCAAAAATTTAACCCTTACGCAATGAAATCTGCAATGGGCATTCTTAATTTTCAATTACGTAGTTTTTCGTTAGAAGGTAAGGAAGCTTTAATTCTTCTCAAAATTATTAATGAGTCAAATAACGATAATGATATTGAAGAAGCACTTTTTACATTGTTTAGAAAAACTCCTTCCGGTATTACAGAAAAGGAATTTAATTATAAAAAATTGTTAGAATCGAAAGACAATGATATTGTTATAAACACTATTAAACTTATTCCTAAAATTGATATTCAAGAAAAAGAAAAATTGTTGCTAACATATTTAGGAAATAATGATTGGAGACTTAGAGCGGAAGCTGCTAAAGGTCTTTGCTTATTACCAAATTTATCACTTGAAAACTTCAAACCGATCCTCCGATTACTTATTGATAATAATCCTAATGTATCCCGTCAGACTGCTATCTCTGTGCGAAACATAAAAACAACTTCATTAGGTATGAGTTTCCTTCTAAATGGAATTAATTATTATCTAAAAAAAGATTTAACTACAAATGCTAAAGGTGAACTTTTTATCTCTCTTTGCAAATTGGATACTGCAAACGCATATAATTATATAAACGAAAATTCCGATAATGTAAAAGATATTTTTATTGTTCGTGTATTAGAAGATGTTAAAACTTCGCCAGATTTCAATTACACTTACATTTCTAAAAATATTTCAAAAGTGAATGAAAAAGATATAATGAATAGCGCTCAGGCATTTTTAAATCTTCAAAAAGAACTTGCCACTTCAAAAGAATATACTGATAAATTACTAGGTTTATTAGATAGTAAATTCCCTTCGATAATTTCTATTATTGCTGACGGGCTTGATTCAAATTACATCCAAATTTTCGGGAATGAAATTAAGTCAATAGTTTTAGAGCAAATCAAGCGATACAAAAACAATAGCGATTACTATGAAAGCATTGCCTCATTGGGAGGTCTTTCTTCTAAATTCGGAAATGAATTTCAAGACAAAGTACTATTTGAATTATCTCAATCAAATGTAACTTCAATTAAAAATTATGCTGAATCCCAAAAGGGAATAAAAACTGAAAAGAAAAATAATCCTCTCTTTGAAGATTTATTGAAAAATAGTTTTTCAGTTAGCAAGTTTTTAGTAAAGACTAATAAAGGTGATATCGTAATTGAATTGATGCCTGAGCTTGCGCCAATCACAGTTGGCAGTTTTACAAAATTAGTTAATGAGAAATTTTTTGATAATATTATTTTCCATAGAGTTGTACCAAATTTTGTTATACAAACTGGTGATCCAAGTGGCACTGGCTGGCGAGGTCCGGGTTATGATATTATTTCTGAGACTTCTACATTACCTTACAAAGAGGGTATGATCGGAATGGCAAGCGCAGGTAAAGATACTGAAGGTTCTCAATGGTTTATTATGAACAGTTATTATCCTCACCTGAATGGAAAATACAGTCTATTCGGAAAAGTAATCTCCGGTATGGATACAGTTAATACTATCGACCAGGATGATAAAATTATTTCCATAACTCCTAATCGATAGCATATTCCATAACGCCCTATTCGATAGAACCAACTTCGGCTGAGGCTTCATCATATTTTGATAAATGGGGTGGGTCAATTTTCTTTAATTTCTCGAATATTGACTTGTCCCAATATGATTTCAAATAATCTGCTAATTCCCCACTCTTTGCATCAAAAAATACTTTCATTAAAACACTTCGCGGATCGATTACATCTTTTGCTTTATCTAAGTTGAGCACCAATTTTGCAATATTAGTTAGTGCTTCTTTTTTTGTCTGCGGATTATTAAATAGATCAATTCCATTATAATGGTAATCAAAATAATCTTGTCTGAACTGTTGATAACGAGCATTAAGAATATTATCCATTAAAACGCGGCGGTTATATGTACTGCTCGTGCTCTGCCAACCTTCAGAAAATTGACTCGAAGCTCCCCTAACCGATAAGTCTGAAGCTTTATTAAAAAAGTCCGTTCCTCCATTAGGATAATATGAATCCATATCAAATCCGATTATCAAGAAAGCATAAAAATCAAGAAAACTTGTAAGTCCATCAAAATCAGCATTGTTAAAATACATCGCCTGATTCTTTTCATATCTAAATGACCATGAATTATCGAGTACATTAAGCATTAATGTATGATTTTGCATATTCTCGATTGGTCGTTGGCTCGTGATTACAACCTGCCCAGAGTATTTTGTTGAGTTATCTGAAGAGGTAAAAAATACATTGAAAGTACATTTTATTTTTTCGCCTTCCCAGTTACCATTTGTAAATTTATTACTATTAAAATAATCCTGTACCTGCTGCTGAAACTTTTCCAATTTTTCTTTAGCGATAGTCTGTAATTGCTCGTAATTCACTGTAACAATTACATCAAGTTCTTGCGCGCTCACGGATGCAGTTAGAAAAATCACAAAAACAATTAATAATGTTTTTTTCATATTTATCTCTTTGGAATTATTGGATAAAGATATCTAATTGAGTTAAATTTAACAATCAAAATTTGAGAATTTCCGATGAAATTCTTTCTTAATATAACATTTTTACTCCTTGCAAGCGTAAAATGTTTCTCTCAGTCGTATGCCTGTGCAGAGTTTAATGCGATGGGTTATTCATCGTCTCAGTCTTGTTTTACCTCTTTTTCACTTTTTAGTAATCCTGCTGTAATTTCCGAAAATAAAATTATTCAATCAGGCATAAGTTATACTCCTGCTCCATTCGGAGTAAAAGAACTTTCCACTTTCCACGCTGCAATTAATTTACCTACAAAATTAGGAAGCTTTGCAGTTGGGTATAGTGATTACGGATTCGATCTTTATTCCGAAAAGAAATTTCTTATCTCATATAGCAAAAATATAATTGACAATTTTTCAATAGGTACTTCTTTAATATATAATTCACTTTCAATTTCTAACTATGGGAATAATGGAATAATTTCTGTTAATTTTGGTGCATTTTATAACATTAGTAAAAAAATCAAAGTCGGCGGATGCATAGAAAACATTACCAATTCTTCTTACCGTCATTTTAATAATCAATTAGATAAAAGCTATTGGCTAGGAACGACATACATTTTCTCTAATGAATTGCAATTATCAGCAGCATTAAATAAATATTACAATGAAAAAGAAGCATTCAGAATCGGATGCGAATATTATCTACTAAATTACCTACCCGTGCGATGCGGATATATTTCTGAACCGATTTCTTTTACTTTCGGAATGGGAATTAATCAAGGAGTACTCTCTGTAAATTATGCTCTTCTTACTCATGAAGTTTTTGAATTAACTCATAATCTATCAATCACAATTAATTTTGATTGATGACAGGCACAAGAATATTTCTTATTCTATTTTTATTTTATTCAATTTTATCTGCTCAGCAAATAGATTCTACAAATATTATATGTGATTCCACTTTCACTGAAATCTTTTTTGATTCAGATCAAATTGAAGCAAATTATTTTGATGACCTTTATGATTTAATATATACTATCCCGGTAAATCTTAAAGAAAAAAAATTATCTTTTAAGTCACGATTTAAGAATCAATTTTTCCCGCCACTGCCAAACAACTATATAGGGAATAGTTACAAATTTTATAATCGCCTATTAGCTGATATAGGAAAAGTTCGTTTTGCAATTACCACCGAAAAAGACCCAGGTGAAAATAATTATTTTGATTTCCTTAATCTCTCTTTTATGATCAAGGATATTCATCCGTTAACTAAAATTATTCTCGGTAGTTATAATGTCGAGTTTGGAGAAGGATTAATTCTGTGGAGTCCTTTTAGAACCTATAAATCTTCTAATGATATTTTTAGAATCAGACAGAATAAGAATAACCTAAATCAATATATCGGAAGCGGTGAAACAACATTCCTCTCCGGTGCAGCATCTACTCTCTCATTTGGTGATTTTAACATCACGCCATTTTATTCTTATCGGAAATTGGACGGGTACAAAACTTCGACCGGACTTCATCGAACCGAAAATGAAATAGTAAAGAAAGAGATTAATAAAGAAATTCTCTATGGCGGTATGGTAAACTATTTTAGTAAGGACTTCCTCGAAGCAGGATTTTTATTTTATAATCAAGAAAATAAAAATTTTTATTCCCTATCATATAAAAGCAAATATAATAGAATCGGTTTTTCAGGCGAAGCCGCATACCAAAATTCAACTGCATTTTCTAATTCAATTACACTCCGACTTTCAGGGAACAATTTTTTATATAGCAAAATCAGATATTTTCCTAAATATTTTTATAGCAGTTATTCCGGTGCATTCGCTGAAGGAGACAACACTAATAATGAAACCGGATACTATTTAGGTATCAAAAGTGAAATTATTGCATCAATCAGAATAGACGCTTATGTGGATTTCTTCAAACGAAGTTTACCCGATTCTCTCTTTGATTATTTCCAAAACGGCAAAGAATATTTTATAAATCTCACATATCAAATTCGGAAACAAGATGAACTAAGAATATCTTACAAACAAAAAAAAAGTTATTCTTCTCCTAAAAGAACTTCCTTAAAAATATTTTATCTATTTCAATTAA
>JBAYVI010000065.1:0-17526 GCA_041674625.1 Melioribacteraceae bacterium
GAGATGACGGAATAGATAATGATGGTGATTGGCTATCTTACACTGATCTAAATGCTAACGGTAAATGGGACCCAGATGATAATGAACCATTAAATAATGACGTTGGAAAGGATGGTGTTGGTCCTTTTGATTTACAATATAATGGACCCGATCAAGGTGAAGGCGATGGAATTCCTACTTCCGGTGAACCTAATTTTGATGCTACCGATAAAGATGAATCGGATCAGATTGGTCTTACCAGTTTAGTTATTGAACGACTCTCTAATAAAGGTCCAAACTCAGTTTGGCCTAAAAATGATGAAGTAGTTTGGAGAAAGATGAACTATAATAGTTTTGATACACTTCTCCAAAATTCAAATATACAAATGCTTTTTGGTTCAGGTCCTTTCCCAATTAAACAATATCGTAGAGAAAGATTCTCTATGGCATTAGTTTTCGGATCTGACTTAGAGGATTTGATTTTCAATAAAGAAACAGTACAGCAGATTTATAATGCAAATTATAATTTTGCAAAACCACCACTCAAAGCAACTGTAACAGCAATTGCAGGTGATAAGAAAGTATTTCTTTATTGGGATGATATATCAGAAAGTTCGGTAGATCCATTCTTAGGATATAAGAAGGATTTTGAAGGTTATATGATATATCGTTCAACTGAACCACAATTTACTGATATAAAATTAATTACAGATTCTAAAGGCGAACCAAAATATTGGAAACCTCTTGCACAGTTCGATCTAAAAGATGGTATCAAAGGTCCTGATCCTGTTGGTATTAATGGAGCTAATTTCTGGAGAGGTAGCGATACCGGTTTACAGCATTCTTATGTTGATACAACTGTAACTAATGGTATTAGATACTACTATGCAGTTGTAGCTTATGATCAAGGTGATCCGGCATTTGGTACTAAGGGATTATTACCTTCTGAAACAACAAAAATTATTTCTGAGGATTTAGTTGGAAATATCAAATTCGTGGACATTAACTGTGCAGTTGTTGTTCCAAATGCTCCTGTTGCCGGATACATTGCTCCTGAAATTGTTGGTGAAACAACATCAGTAAAAGAAGGTGTTGGTACGGGATATGTTAATATTTCAGTATTAAATCCAGCTCAAATACAAGAAAATGCTGCATATAAGATTTTATTTAGATCTTCTGGAGAAGTTCCAGATTATAAAACAACTTCTTATGCGATTGTGAAAAATTTGAATGGAGTAACCGATACAATTGAAGCCAGAGTAGATTCTGCTGATTTTGGTCTTGGTAAATTCAGTCCTCCATTTGATGGTTTAGCTGTTGAAGTAAACAATGATAAAAAAGTAGTTGTTGATCTTGAACAAACAGGTTGGGTAAAAGGATTTAGTAATGTAATCATGGAAGTTATGCCTGATGCAAGTTCTCCAATTCGTAATGTAGCTTGGCCTTCAAATTACGAAATAACTTGGGTTGCAGAAGCTGACAAGCCAACTACACCATTTACTAAAATAAAAGTACCATTTAAAGTTATGAATACAACAAGGGGAGAAATAGTTCAAGCCGAAGTATTGGATAACAATAAAGATAAACAATTTGGTATTAATGATGATATTGTAATAATAGAATATGTTGGAAATGCTTATAAACTAACATGGAAAATTACATACCAAGATCCGGGCGGGAACTGGGGTCCACCGGTAGTAGGTGATATTTATAGAATATCCACAAAGAAACCGTTTATGAAAGGGGATTATTTTGAATTTTCAACTAAATCTGCAAAAGTTGATTCAAAATTGGCATCCGACTTAATGAGCAATATAGCTGTGGTTCCGAATCCATATATAAGTGCTGCTGCGTGGGAAAAGAGAAACTTCGGTCAAACAGGTCGTGGTGAAAGAAGACTTGATTTTATTCATTTACCGGCAGTTTGTACGATTAGGATCTACACAGTTACCGGAGCATTAGTAAAAACAATATCCAAAAATTCTGGTCCGGAAAATGGTTCTTTAACTTGGGATCTCGTTACAGAAGATGGTATGGATATAGCTTATGGTATTTATATATATCATGTTGATGCTCCCGGCGTAGGTGAATATATTGGCAAATTTGCGATAATTAAATAGGGACGGAGAGAATATATATGAGAGCAATTACTATAAAAGCAGTTTTAATTCTATTAACATTCTCTTTTTCTGTCAACGCACAGGAAATAGTATCGAATGTTTCTAAGAAAGGCACAACCGCCGCTCCATTCCTTTCCATTGCCCAAGGTACCAGAGCAAGTGGTATGGGCAACGCTTATGTCGGCGTATCAGATGATCCAAGTGCATTATTCTGGAATCCTGCAGGTCTAACAAAAGTACCCGGCACAGCCGTTACTTTTGAAAGAACAAATTGGATTGCAGATATAAATTACAATTTCTTTGCCGCTTCTTATAATCTTGGCAATTACGGATCAATTGGTGTAAGTTTTATTTCTTCTGAAATGGATGAAATGAAAGTTAGAACTATCGAAGAACCTGAAGGAACAGGCGAAACCTTTAAAGCAAACGATGTTGTTATAAGCTTAGGTTATGCTATTTCTCTAACAGAAAATTTCTCGATTGGATTTAATCCGAAATTTATACAGCAATCAATTTGGAAAATGTCCGCTTCCGCTTTTGCACTTGATATGGGTGTAACTTATGTAACTCCATTTGATGGAATAGTTTTAGCGATGTCAATTTCCAATTTTGGTACTAAGATGAAACTTGATGGTACATCATCATTAGTATTATATGATCCTGACCAAAATTCATCCGGTAATAATGGAAATATACCTTCCTATTTGCAAACAGATGAATGGGAATTACCTCTTAATTTCCGCGTTGGTCTGGCTTATGATTTAATTAAATCCGATATGCACAAATTCCTTATTGCTGTGGATGCAATGCACCCAAGTGATGATTACGAGAGTGTCAATATTGGTGGAGAATATACATTTAACGATATGATCTCGCTAAGAGGCGGTATGAAATCTATTTTCCTCCAAGATTCAGAAGAGTCATTTGCTGTTGGTGTTGGTATTAAGCAAATGTTATTAGGTAATCTAACCTTCAAAATAGACTATTCTTATTCTGATTTTGGAAGATTAAAGGACGTTCAGAAATTTTCTCTTACTATTATGTTCTGATAAATCTTGAGCGTCTCCATTTTCCTTTATTCCTTTTATGGGTGAGGTTTTTACCTCACCCTTATTTTTAAACAATATTAGGTAATCATGATTAAGAAAATATTTATAATCTCTCTATTAGCAATAGTATCCATAAATGCTCAAAAGAATTATAAAGGTGCTGAATATAGGACAAAAGAAGCATATAAATATGGCAGATTCGAGACAAAACTAAAGAGTATGGAAAAAGATGGTACACTTTCTACACTCTTCACTTATTTTGAGCAGTCTGATGTTGATAAATATTGGAATGAAATTGATATTGAAATTTTAGGAAGGTATCCTAATGAAGTTCAATTTAATACAATTTTACAAAACAGTGGTGGTAATCATGTTAGACATGAGTGGGTTGATTTTAATCCCGCAGATGAATATCACGAATATGCATTTGAGTGGACACCCGATTATGTAGCATGGTTTATTGATAGTAAAGAAGTTTATCGTCAAACCGGAGATTTCATTAAGCAGATGACTCGACCTCAGAAAATTATGATGAATGTTTGGCTTCCATCATATACGAACTGGGTCGGTGAATTTAAACCTGAACATCTTCCGGGTTTTGCTTATTATGATTGGGTTAAGTATTACTCGTATAAACCGGGGGCTGGCAATTTCGGTACTGAAAATAATTTTAAGTTAGAATGGACAGACGAGTTTGATACATTTGATCAAGCACGTTGGCAGAAAGCTACACATACTTGGGATGGGAATAACGTTAATTTTGTTCCAGAGAATGCAGTAATTAAAGATGGAAAATTAATCCTTTGCATTACAGATAACGATAATCTCGGTTTTATAGATAGAAAACCGCCAGTGATTGTTTCTTCAAGACAGCAAAATGGTAAAATTTTTATAAAATTTTCTGAAGAAGTCGATAAGGTATCTGCTGAATTGAAAGAAAATTATATTATACCTGGTGTTACAGTTGAAAATGTAACTTTATTTCCGGATAAAAAAAGAGTTCTTTTAGATGTTTCAGCATTAAAAAAAGAAATAGTATATACCTTAATCATAAGGAATATAAAAGACTTATTCGGAAATTATGATACTAAAACCGGTAGGGTTGAGACGGAAAACCAATTACCATTTCCTATTAAAATTGATGTGGGTGGAAACGGTAATTCTGAATTTCTACCGGATCAGAATTACGATAATACAAAAGAATATGGTTATTACGATGGCACAAAATCAATGGCTTCAGGTACTTTAGACATTGCAAATACTGATTTGGATCATATATATAGAAGTGAAACTTATTATATCCCCAACTATTTTGTTAGAGTTCCTAAAGGAAAGTATAATATTAAATTGATGTTTTCCGAAAGTTATTTTACGGAAAAAGGGAAAAGAATTTTCGATGTTTTAATAAATAACAAAATGGTATATGACAATCTTGATATTTTTGATAAAGTAGGCAAGAATGCAGCTTTTGATATTGATGTAAAAGATTTTCAGGTTGATACAAATTATATAGAAATTCAATTTGCTTCAGAAATTGAAAATACTGTATTGAATGGAATAGTTATAGAAGAGGCAAATCCATCTGCAGTTGAAGAAACATCTATGATTCCAACGGAGTTTCAATTGTACCAAAATTTCCCAAATCCATTTAATGGCGAAACAGTAATTAATTATTACTTACCGAATCAAGATAACCTAAACTTTCTTGTTTATGATCTTCTTGGAAGGGAAATATTTACTCACGAAATAGGGAATGTAAATGCAGGTTCACATTCAGTCAAATGGAATGCAATAAATAAATTCGGAGGTAAAGTAAGCTCCGGGGTATATTTCTATTCCATAAAGGGTAATAATATCAGTGCTGTCCAAAAATTAATGCTGTTGAATTAAATTATTTTTTAAAAAATTCGGAACGAATAATGATCAGATATTTCATATTGTTTTTAAGTTTAACAATTCTTTTTTCTAACAATTCTAATGCACAAAAAATGAATGAACAACAGATTGAAGTGAAAGTAAAAGAACTACTTGGGAAAATGTCGCTTGAAGAAAAAATCGGACAGATGACCGAAGTAACTCTTCAGGTTGTTTCTAAAAAGCAAGGGACAAAAGATCAAAAGCATGAATTAGATATTCAAAAATTAGAAGAGGCAATAGTAAAGTATAATGTAGGTTCTTTGCTAAATGTTTATGATGTGGCGCATTCCTTAGAATATTGGCATGAAATAATTAATAAGATACAGGACATAGCATTAAGTAAAACTCCTAATAAAATACCAGTATTGTACGGTATTGATGCCATCCATGGAGCAACATATACTATGGGTTCTACATTATTTCCACAGTCGATAAATATGGCCGCAACATTTAATAGATCGTTAGAGGAAAAAGCCGGAGAGATTACCTCATCGGAAACAAGAGCATCGCAAATACCATGGAATTTTTATCCAGTACTTGATATGGGGAGAAATCCACTCTGGCCTCGTTTATGGGAAACATTTGGTGAAGATGTATATTTAACAACTCAAATGGGTTTATCATATATCAAAGGTGCTCAAGGAAGTGATATGGGTGCTGATTCTAAACTTGCAATATGCCTAAAACATTTTGCCGGTTATGGATTCCCATTGAACGGAAAAGATAGAAGTCCTGCTTGGATTGGTGAAAGAATGATGAGAGAATATTTCCTACCTCCTTTCAAAGCCGCTGTCGAAGCTGGTGCAATGACCGTGATGGTAAATTCCGGTGAGAATGAAGGTATACCAACTCACTCTGATTATCATCTTCTTACAGAAATCTTGAAAGGTGAGTGGAATTTTAAAGGTTTTGCCGTATCCGATTGGGAAGATATTAAGAGACTTTATACAAGAGATAGAGTAGCCGATTCACCTAAAGAAGCTGTTAGATTGGCAGTAATGGCGGGTATTGATATGAGTATGGTACCGATGGATTATTCTTTCTACAATTATCTTTTAGAGCTTGTAAATGAAGGCAAAGTGCCAATCACCCGAATTGATGATGCTGTTACAAGAATATTACGAGTAAAATTTATGGTCGGATTATTTGACAATCCATATTCTAAAACCAATAATGGAGAAGTATTTGCCTCCGCTGAACATACACAAGCAAACCTTCAATCAGCAAGAGAATCTATAATCTTAGCTAAAAATCAAAATTCAGTTTTACCTATTAAAAAATCTTCTAAAGTGTTAGTTACAGGACCTACTGCAAATTTACTTTCTGTATTGAATGGAGGGTGGACAATCACTTGGCAGGGGAATGAAGAATCTTTATACCCAAAAGAAAAGATGACTGTTTTAGAAGCTATTGAATCTCGTGTTGGTAAAGAAAATGTTCTTTATTCTGAAGGTGTCTCTTTTAATAAAGATATTAATTCAGTGAAAGCAATTGAACAAGCGAAAAATTCTGATGTAATTATTGCTTGTATTGGCGAACCTACATATTGCGAAACTCCTGGTAACATTAATGATCTATCTTTAGAAAAAGTTCAATTGAATTTTGTAAAAGAACTATCTAAAACAGGTAAACCAATTGTACTTGTTATGATTGGAGGAAGACCACGAATAATAAACGAAATCGAAAATCTTGCCTCTGGAATACTATTAGCATTTTTACCTGGCATGGAAGGTGGGACAGCAATCTCTGAAATTCTTTTTGGCGATACTAATCCCAGCGGAAAATTACCTATTACATATCCACGTTTTGTTAATGATTTTGTTCATTATGATTATAAACCAATGGAAGTTTTTGATGCAAATGTTTTTAATCCGCAATGGACTTTTGGACATGGACTTAGCTATACAAAATTTGATTATTCAGAACTGCAGATATCGCCAAGCGAGATAAATAAAAATGAAAATTTAATTGTAAAAGTTAATGTAAAAAATTCCGGGACTTATGAAGGTAAAGAATCAGTTTTATTATATATAACGGATTTATATGGTTCAGTTTCACGTCCCGTTTTACAATTAAAAGGTTTTGAGAAAATTTCATTAAAACCAAATGAATTAAAAACAGTTGAATTTACAATCACTCCAGAACAATTAATGTTCATTGGTAGGGATAATAAAGAAGTATTAGAAGCCGGCAAATTTGTAATTACAGTCGGTGGATTAAAACATGAATTTGAATTAAAATAAAGAAATTTTTGTAAAAGGAGAAAAATATGGCAGTGTCCGGTGCACCCAGCAAAGCATACGTATCAAATTCATCAAACAAAAACTATACGTTTGCATTATCATCATTAACAACTTTATTCTTCATGTGGGGTTTCATAACATGTTTGAATGATATTCTTATTCCGCACTTAAAAGCAGTATTTACATTGAATTATACACAAGTAATGTTAATTCAATTTAGTTTTTTTACAGCATACGCATTGGTATCGCTGCCTGCCGGAAAAATTGTTAAAAAATTCGGATATAAAAACGGAATTGTAATAGGATTGATAACAGCAGGAATGGGATGTCTTGGATTTTTTCCTGCCGCAGGAATGCAATCTTATGCTATATTTTTAGCCGCTTTATTTGTATTAGCAGGAGGTATTACAATACTTCAAGTGGCCGCCAATCCTTATGTAGCGATTCTTGGGAAGCCTGAAACAGCATCAAGTAGATTAAATTTAACACAGGCATTTAATTCATTAGGTACAACAATTGCTCCAATATTTGGTTCACTTTTAATTTTATCTGTTTCAGTTAAAACTGGTGAAGCATTAGCAGGAATGAGCCCGGCTGAATTATTAATCTATAAGCAAGCCGAAGCCGGTGCTGTGCAAGTACCTTATCTTGGATTAGCGGCAGCTTTATTTATAATAGCAGCAATTTTTGCATTTATTAAATTGCCGGTAATTGAAGGTGGAAGTGCAGAGGGGACAGATACATCTTCACATATTGATCATCTTCATAAAAGTGCATGGGGATACACACATTTAGTACTCGGTGCGATTGGTATTTTTGTTTATGTAGGCGGTGAAGTAGCAATTGGAAGTTTTTTAGTTAATTATCTTGGTGAACCTTCAATTGCTGGACTTAAAGAAGCTGATGCTGGTAAAATGGTTGCCTTTTATTGGGGCGGTGCTATGGTAGGTAGATTTATTGGTGCTGTTGTTCAAAGATATATTAAACCGGGTCGTGTTTTAGCATTTAATTCATTTGTTGCCGGTACATTAGTCATTGTATCAATGCTTACTTTTGGTGACATTGCAATGTATGCAATACTTGCAGTTGGACTTTTCAATTCAATAATGTTTCCAACAATATTCACACTTGCTATTGATGGACTTGGAAAACATACTGAACAAGCATCAGGGATTTTATGTACTGCTATTGTAGGTGGAGCTTTAATTCCGCTTGCACAAGGTTTCTTAGCTGATAATATTGGAATTCATCATGCGTTTATCCTTCCTGTACTTTGTTATTTGTACATTGCTTATTATGGTATAAAAGGGCATAAACATAATTATCGTTTAGCTACAAATTAACAGGGGAACGATATGAAAAAGTTGGGATTAATTTTCTTAATTATTTCTTTAGTTTCATGTTCTCAAAAGGGAACTGAATCTATCAATGAGTCAGAGTATAATGATAGAGTTGAAAATCTAATTAATAAAATGACGATCGATGAAAAGATCGGGCAAATGGTTCAGGTGGATATTTCAGGATTAACAGATGAAAATGATATAAAGAACTTGGCAATTGGTTCAATATTAAGCGGGGGTGATTCAGACCCCGCTGATATTTCTCCAAACGGCTGGGCTAATTTATATGATCATTTACAAGGAATTGCTCTTCAGTCACGCTTGAAGATTCCAATTATTTATGGAATTGATGCGGTCCACGGTAATAACAATGTTTATGGTGCTGTTGTTTTTCCACATAATATCGGTTTAGGTGCTGCCGGGAATGAAGATCTAGTGAGGAAAGTTTCCGAAATTACAGCTTCCGAAATTGCAGGAACAGGAATCGATTGGACATTTGCTCCATGTGTTGCAGTCCCAAGAAACGAAAAATGGGGAAGGACTTATGAGGGTTTTAGTGAATCTCCTGATTTAGTTAAGAGACTGGGTGCAGCTTCAGTAAAAGGATTCCAAGGAATTAATCTTAGCTCACCTTCATCAGTTTTAGCATGTGCAAAACATTACCTTGGTGATGGCGGAACTCAAAACGGTACTGATCAAGGAAATGCAGTATTATCAGAAGCTGATATGCGTATAATCCACCTGCAAGGCTATATTTCTGCAATTGATGCTGGAGTTGGGAGCGTGATGGTTTCGTATAGTAGTTGGAATGGTCAAAAAATGCACGGTAGTAAATACTGGATAACTGATGTACTTAAAAAAGAGTTAGGCTTTGAAGGATTTGTGGTTTCAGATTGGGCAGCTATTGATCAGCTCCCCGGTGATTATAAAAGCGATATAGAAAATTCTATTAATGCCGGATTAGATATGATTATGCTACCAAATAATCATCGAGAGTTTATTAAATTATTCAAGCAATTAGTTGCTGAAGGCAGAATTAAAGAAGATAGAATTAATGATGCTGTAAGAAGAATTTTAACAATTAAATTCAAGATGGGATTATTTGAAAGACCATTGACAGATAGAGTGTTAACCGCACAGATCGGTTCTAAAGAGCATCGTGAAGTCGCTCGTCAGGCAGTTCGTGAATCGTTAGTTTTATTAAAAAATGAATCTAATTTACTTCCAATTTCTAAAGCAAATAAAAAAATCCTAGTAGTTGGACAAGGTGCAGACGATATGGGAATGCAATGCGGTGGATGGACTATTACATGGCAGGGAAAAACGGGTAATGTGCAGCCTGGAACAACTATCTTACAAGCAATTAAATCAATCGTTTCTTCAAGCTCTACTGTTACTTATTCTGCGGATGGTAATGGAGCAGAAAATGCAGACGTTATTATTGCAGTAATAGGCGAAACTCCTTATGCTGAAATGAAAGGTGATAAAAACGATTTAGCTGTTTCAGCAAAAGATGTAAATTTAATTTCTAAAATAAGTAATAGTGGTAAACCAATAGTAACAATACTTTTATCAGGAAGACCAATGATAATAGATAAAGTACTTTATCAGTCAAACTCATTTTTAGCAGCGTGGTTACCTGGAACTCAAGGTGAAGGTATAGCTGATATACTATTCGGAGATTATTC
Source organism: Melioribacteraceae bacterium (assembly GCA_041674625.1). Lineage (GTDB taxonomy): Bacteria > Bacteroidota > Ignavibacteria > Ignavibacteriales > Melioribacteraceae > BRH-c32. The sequence continues at coordinate 10,337 of JBAYVI010000065.1, forward strand.
TCCTAAGGGTAAATTACCGCATTCATGGCCTCGTAATAATACGCAAATCCCTATAAATATTGGCGATTCAAATTATGATCCATTATTCGCTTTCGGTTATGGATTGACTTATTAGTTTTTGAGATTCTAAAAAGAAATTCAAACCGGATATTTTTTAAAAATATCCGGCTCTATATCTCCTAGAATTTTATGTTCATCTCCTTTATTAATTTCTATCATTTCTAAATAAAAATAAGAGACTAAAATGAAAAGGTTATTATTTTATTTAATAGTATTTACGATTACATCACTTGCATTTGCCCAAAATTATTCCCGAACAGAAGGAAAAGAAGTATTAGATATTAATGGCAAGCCAATACTTCTTAAAGGAATAAATCTCGGAAATTGGTTAGTACCTGAAGGATATATGTTCAAATTCAAGAACACAAGCTCACCACAAATGATATATACATTATTTAATCAATTATTGGGACCCCAAGAATCAAATAATTTTTGGGATCAGTTCAGAGAAAATTATATAACTGAAGATGATTTTAAGTTTATTAAGGAAAGAGGATTTAATTCAATACGAGTACCATTTAATTTCCGTTTGTTTGCTTCAGAAGAGAACCCGAATGTTATTTTCGATCTTGGTTTTAAGTATTTGGATAGGGCAATAGATTGGGGCTCTAAATATGAATTGTATATAATTTTAGATATGCACTGCGCTCCCGGCGGGCAGACAGGTGATAATATTGATGATAGTTACGGTTACCCATACCTCTTTGAAAGTAATACAATGCGTAAACTAACTATCGACATTTGGACAAAAATTGCTAACCGATACGAAAGCCAAAAATATTTAATGGGCTATGATTTATTAAATGAACCGATAGCAACCTATTTTGATAAAACAAAATTGAATCCATTCCTCGAACCTTTCTATGCGGAATTAATTGCTGAAATGAGAAAATATGATAAAAATCATATTATGTTTATTGGAGGCGCTCAATGGAATAGTGATTTCTCTGTTTTTGGAAAGCCGCTTGATGATAATTCTATTTATACTTTTCATAAATATTGGTCTGCAACAGATAAATCAGTAATTCAATCATATATTGATTACAGTGAACAATATAATTTACCGATATGGTTAGGAGAATCAGGTGAAAATAATAACCAATGGATAAAAGAATTTAGAACAACATTGGAAGAAAATAATATTGGATGGTGCTTCTGGCCTTATAAAAAATTAGATGCTGAGAGTAATGTGGTTTCTATAAATAAACCTTCGGATTTTGACCTGATAATAAATTTTGCAGAGTCTGATAGAAAATCTTATGAGAGTATTAGAAATAATAAACCGGATGGTGAGAAAGTAAAAAAAATCTTAAATGAATATCTTGAAAACATCAAAGTGAAAAACTGCAAAGTAAATGAAGGCTATCTCCAGGCATTGGGATTATAGGGTATAAAAATGAAATAGATTTTATTAATTGCATTAGGAATATTATTAATAACAAATTGTAGTTCACAGCACACGCAAAAATATTTTGTTCAGCGTAGTGATGATGAAGTATAAGAAAACTGATTCGCTAATTGCACTAATGACAACTGAAGAAGAGATTGAACTTCTTGGTAGAACAGGTTTCGCTACAAAGCCGATTCCATGGCTTAACATACTTGAAATGAAGATGACAGATGGTTCATTAGGTGTTAGATGGGATAAAGCAACTGCATTCCCTTCCGGAATTGCTTTAGCTGCCACATAGGAACCAGAATTAGCATTGCGGTTGGGGCTACCATTGCGCGTGAAACCAAAGGTAAAGATCGGAATATAATTCTTGCTCCATGCGTAAATATTGCACGTCTTCCAATGGGTGGATGAAATTATGAAAATTTCGGTGAAGACCCATTTTTAACAACACAATTTGGAGTGGAATATATTAATGGTGTTCAAAGCGAAAATGTTGCAGCGACCGTAAAACATTTCGTAGTTAATAATCAAGAACATCAGAGAGATTTTGTAAATGTAATAAAAGCATTAAATGAAATCTATTTTCCCGCATTTAAGGCGGCTGTTCAAGAAGCTGATGTATATACAGTGATGTGCTCCTATAATAAAGTTAATTAAATCAAAAAACTCTTTTGCCTACAATTAAAAATGGTAAACTATCAATAGATAAAATTAATGATAAAGTAAGAAGAATTTTGTATACGATGTACAAAATTAATCTATTTGATAATTATCAGAAAGAGGATGCTTCCTTTGTTGATACAAAAGAAAATAGGGACGCGGCGTATCAAGGGGCACTTAGAAGTATAGTCTGTTGAAAAACGAAAATGAAAAATTACCTTTAGATTTAGAAAAATAAGATCTCTTGATGTAATAGGAACTAATACTAATGTTGCGAGAACTGGTGGAGGAGGGAGTTCAATGGTTGTACCTATAAATGCCATCTCTCCATTGAAAGCACTTCTTTTTCTTATGAATCTGAGGCAAAGATCGAAGTGATTTGTCATTGCCTTCTCTGCAAGATGTACTAATGGGTAATTATAACCCATCTGGGAAATTACCAATGACATATCCTAAACGATGGGAAGATTGCTCCGCTTATCCTACTTATAAAGCAATGGATAGTACAACAATTTATGATGAAGGTATTTTTGTTGGTTATAGGCATTTTGATAAGTATAATATTGAACCTTTATTCTCTTTTGGTTATGGCCTTTCTTATACCGATTTTAATTATCAGGAAATTGGCATTTCAGAAGCAAAGAATGATTCTTTTAAGGTATTTGTAACTATTAAAAATAAAGGTAAAGTTATGGGAGAAGAAGTTGTTCAGCTTTATGTTAGCCCTACTAAAAATAATCTACTTAATGCAATTAAACAGTTAAAAGCATTTGCTAAAATATCACTTCTACCTGTAAAGATAAAAATTGTTGAATTAAATATTACAAAAGAGGATTTTAAATATTATGATGAAGATAAAAAATCTTGGCAGTTAGACCTCGGAGATTATAACATAGAAGTTGGTGGCTCTTCTGATAAACTGCCATTAAAGAAAATGATTAAAATAAAATAATATACTGCAATGAATAAATCATTCTAAGGTAATCTTTCACCTCGGGAAGCGGCTAATATTTTATACCAATCTTCACGGTCTAATTTAATAGCAAGGCTATTTAATGCAGATTTAATTCTATCAATTTTTCCTGTACCGAGTACTATATGAAAATCCGCTGGATGATAATTTATCCAAGCTAATGCAATCTCATCAATCGGTTTTTCATATTTACTGGCTAGTTCATTCAGTAAATTGCGGACATTATTAGTCTTATCTTCATAGTTATTAAATAATCTACCACCGGCTAATGGAGACCAAGCCATTGGATATATTTTGTTCGTCTGACATTTCGCTATTGTTCCATCAAAAAGAGGTTCTGTATATAAAACACTATATTCAATTTGATTTGTTACCAAAGGGAAATCTAATCTCGATTGAAGAAGATCAGTTTGGAATGGTAGGAAGTTTGAAACACCAAAATATTTTACTTTACCCTCATCCTTTAATTTAGTAAATGCTTTTGCAACTTCGTCAGGGTCAGTGAGTGGGTCAGGTCTATGAATTAATAAAACGTCTATATAATCGGTTCTAAGATGGCTTAAAGAATTTTCTGCTGATTTAATTATGTTTTCATAAGATGTATCATATATAGTCATGCTTAATTCCGGGTTTTTTTCAGTCCCGAGTTTAATTCCACATTTTGTTACGATAGTCATCTTCTCTCTAAACGAAGAATTATGATTTAATGCTTTGCCAAATTCTAAATCGCATTCATAATTACCATAAATATCGGCATGATCGAATGATGTTATCCCATTTTCAAGACAAAAATCGATTATTCTTTTAATTTCTTCAGTAGAATAATTCCATTCTTTTAACCGCCAGAAACCGGCAACAATTTTTGAAAGATATTTCATATTTCCTCATTTTTTATTAGTATCTAATTTAATACTTTCATTCGATTTAACTATATTTTCATTATAAAATTTGGAGAAAAAGATGAATAAAATAATAAGTAATAATGAGTTAAAATTTTTATTAAAAGAAAATGAATCTGACATCTTAAAAAATATCGAAAGACTAAAAGAAAATAATATTATAGAAAGAATTTGGCAAAGAGATTTTACAGTTTGGTCAAATAAACCGGATGAAGTTTCTAATCGATTAGGGTGGTTAGATTGTAATCTGATATCAAGTTCTTCTCTTACAGAAATTAATTCTTTTGTCGACGATATAAAGAATGAAGGGTTTGAAAATATTGTAATTATGGGAATGGGGGGCTCAAGTTTGGCTCCTGAAGTGTTCTCTAAAACCTTCAATTCTAAGTTCAATATATTCGTTCTAGATAGTACACATCCTGACGTAATTAATGATCTAGAACAAAAGGCATCACCTGAAAAGACTCTCTATATTGTTTCAACTAAATCTGGCGGAACTATAGAAACTATTTCATTAATGAAATATTTCTTCACTCGAGCCGGGAAAAAATTAGGTAATGAAGAAGTAAAAAAACATTTTGTTTTTATTACTGACCCCGGAAGTGGTTTAGAAGAGACAGGAAAGAAGTTAGGTGTAAGGAAAATATTTATTAATGATCCGAATATTGGTGGACGATTTTCAGCTCTTTCTCTTTTTGGGTTAGTCCCTGCAGCTTTTGCAGGGGTTGATCTTTTTAAACTTATGATCGAACTAAATATTATTGTAAAGGAAGCTCAATCAACAGATTTAGATCAAAATAGCTCAGCTCAACTTGGTGCCGTTATAGGAACTTTAGCAGATAAAGGATTTGACAAATTGACATTTTTTATTTCTCCAAAACTTCCTTCATTTGGTGCTTGGGTCGAACAATTAATTGCCGAGAGTACTGGGAAAAATGGTAAAGGAATTTTACCTATTGATAGTGAGCCAATTAGCCAAATCAGCCGATACTCTAAAGACCGTGTTTTTGTTTTTATTAAATTAGAAAATGAAAATTTCTTAGAAAATGAATTTAAAGAATTTGAAGGTGCCGGTGTACCTGTTATTAAAATTACATTAAAAGATATCTACGATTTAGGAAAGGAATTTTTTAGATGGGAATTTGCAACTTCTATTTCAGGATATTTTATGGACATTCAACCCTATGATCAACCAAATGTAGAATCGGCAAAGATTGTTGCAAGAGAGATGATTGCAAAATATGTAGAAACAAAAGTAGACCCTCAAAAAAATTCTTATTTTGAGGGGAGTTCACTTGATATCAATTCGAGTGAAGGATATTCAGAAATACAATCCATTCTTAAATTTAATAAAGATGATTTTGAATATATAGCCATACAAGCGTTTATTAATCCTAATTCAGTTCCGGATGAAACAATAACTGAATTGAAAGTAGCACTTCAAAAGAAATACAATCTTCCTATTACTTTTGGGATCGGTCCAAGATTTTTACATTCCACCGGACAGCTTCATAAAGGTGATAAGGGTAAGGGATTATTTCTTCAATTGATTGAAGAAAATAGTGCAGATCTTATGATTCCGGATGAACCCCTAGCTGAATGTTATTCATATTCGTTTGGTGTTTTAGTAAAGGCGCAAGGACTCGGTGATAGGAAAGCACTCTTGGATGCAGGCAGAAAAGTAATTACTATTGCTCTTGGATTGAAAGCTGAAGAAGCGATACAAAAGATTATTGGAATATTAAATTAACAAGAAGCGGTTATAAAGTTCTCCACCCTTGAACTTTATAACCGCATTTAGGATTATTTGTTAATTGGTACTATAATCTTTAACATATTGCGCATAGAACTTAGTACACATTCTTCGCACATATTCACTGTCATCAAAAATAGCTGCTCTTTTTACAGCGAAGACACCGCGCGGATTGTTAATTTTAATTAGTGATAATGCAGCTGCTACCCTCTGGCAATCTTTTTGATTACTTTTTAATATTGCCATTAGTGGTAATATTGCATTTTCTGCTTGATACTCGCCAAGATAATAAGCGGAACTTAATTTCAATCCCTCATTTTCTGAGGTTAAACCGATAATTAAATTTTTCTCGATTTGATTGAACTTTTTTAACTCTTTTACTCCAGCAGGTTCTACTGCTTTAACAACGATAGATGAAAGTAGAAAAAGAGATAATACAAAGAACATTTTTGCAGTTTTCATTTTGGTTCCCCCCAAATTTAGTTTTTTCGTTCTGCATATAATAAGACGCTTGAATTAGAAGTTAGTTCCATGGGAAATTGTAAAATATCTTTCCGAAATAGGGCATTTTTATTTATCTTTAAGTATCTATTAATAAATTGAGGGAAAAATGTTAAATAAAGTAAAGTATTTCATTGTACTAACCCTATTCGTAGCAGGATTTTCGATTGCTCAAACAAAAAGCGGTGATTTTTTCTTTGATAAGAGTATTTCCGGTTATACTCTGGATAAAAATAATGGGGATAGAGTTGTAGAAAAAGAAATTACTTTTTCAGTACCTTTTGAATCGAAGCCACAAATTTATGTTTCAATAACCGTAGTTGATGCTGCAAATAAAACAAAAATTCGTTATTCTGCAGAAGCAAAAGCAGTTTCACGCGATGGTTTTATTCTAAAAGTAACTTCTTGGGGTGATACCCAACTTAATGGTATTGGCGGAAATTGGTTTGCTCATGCTGAAAAATTAGAAATCAAAAAAGAAGAAATTGCAGTTGGTACTACTTTTCAATTAAACAATGTTTATTTCGATTTCAATAAAGCTACTTTATTAGCTGATTCTTATGATGAACTTGATAGAGTTGCAAAATTCTTGCAAGATAATACAAAAGTTGAGATTGAAATATCAGGTCATACTGATAATGTTGGCGCAGATAAATACAACATGGAACTTTCGCAGAAAAGAGCAGATGCAACTAAAACTTATATAGTATCGAAAGGAATTGCTGCAATTAGAATTACTACAAAAGGTTATGGTAAAACAAAACCGTTAACATCTAATGCAACTGATGCAGGAAGAGAACAAAACAGAAGAGTAGAATTTACAATTCTCAAAAACTAATTTGGATTAAAGTTTCAAGGCGCGTTCGTCTAGTGGCTTAGGACGCCGCCCTCTCAAGGCGGAGATCACGGGTTCGAACCCCGTACGCGCTACTAAAGGGAAATATTTTA
>JBAYVI010000066.1:0-17502 GCA_041674625.1 Melioribacteraceae bacterium
TAAAGACTACAAATATAGCATTTGGTTATCTGTAAATCAAACTTAAACTATGCTATTATTATTTTTGTTTTTATCTTTGCGGATAAAGAAGAAAGAGATAATGCTTAAAATAAATGAAATATATTACTCATTGCAAGGGGAAAGTACAAAAGCGGGACTTCCATGCGTGTTTATTAGATTGACTTATTGCAATCTCCGCTGTACTTATTGCGATACTGAATATGCATTTTACGAAGGTGTAGATAAATCGATAGATGATATTATTGAAGAAGTATCTAAATATAATTGTCGTCTTGTTGAGGTTACAGGCGGTGAGCCGCTTATTCAAAATGAAGTGCTTCCACTAATGGAAAAACTTTGCAATCGTGGCTATGAAGTTTTAATCGAGACCGGCGGTTCTCTCCCGATTGAAAATATAGATAACCGTGTGAAAGTAATAATGGACTTAAAATGTCCTTCGAGTAAAATGATGAAAAAGAATCGGTATGAAAATATTGATCATCTAAAAGAGATTGATGAAGTGAAATTTGTAATCGGTACGAGAGAGGATTACGAGTGGTCTAAATCGATTATTGAGAAATTTAATTTAATAGATAAATGTGAACTGTTATTTTCAATTGTTTTTGGGAGTTTAACACCTTTGATGATGGCAGAATGGATAATAGAAGATAATTTACAAGTCCGGTTTCAATTGCAAATGCATAAATATATTTGGAAACCGGATGAAAGAGGAGTATAAATGAGAATTGCAAAAGAATTTACTTGGGAAATGGGGCATCGCCTTCCATTTCACGAAGGCAAATGCAAAAATCTGCATGGGCATTCATATAAAATGATGGTGGAGCTTGATGGCGAACCTGATAATAACGGAATGGTGCTTGATTACTATGATGTTAAATCGATGATAAATCCATTAGTAGAAGAACTGGATCATGCATGTTTAGTTTTTGAAGGCGATACTGAATTACAAGAGTTACTTCAGAAATTAAATTCGAGAATGGTGGTTGTGGATTTTCATTCGACTGCCGAAAATCTTGTAGGCTATTTTTTAAAGAATATTAAAGAAGTTGGACTTCCGGCAAATATTAGAAAAGTTACTGTAAAAGTATTAGAAACAGAAAACACTTATGCAGAGGACAGCTTAGAAATTAATTCACATATTTAATTGTTGTTCAAAATTATGGAAATAATAATTGTACTGATAGTAGTTGCTTTTTTTCTTCTTAAAACTACTAAAATAATTTTAACGGGGTGTATGAAGTTAGTTCTTTTTATAATTTTGGTTGCATTACTTTTCATGATCATATAAAACACATGTAATCAAAATATGCGGATAACCTAAAGGATGTTTTTTAATATTAAGTTTTTATTTTCTTTACTTCGGTAAGGATCTCGGGTAGTATTGAGGCGGATTTACCGATGAATGATTCATCCACAAAGCGGCTCATTTCTGTATTTTCGATGTTTATTTCTACCAAAAAAGCACCGGCTTGCTTTGCTTCAATCGGTATATAAGCTGCGGGATAAACTAACCCGGAAGTTCCAACAATAAAACAGATATCAGAAGAATCTGCTGCTGATTGACTTCCGCTGAATTGATCCTGAGGCAGCATTTCGCCAAACCACACAACATCAGGTCTTATCCTTCCACCGCAGTTTTTACATTTTGGATTACTTGATTCTAAATTCAATTCAGTTTCACTAAAAGGTGTTTTGCAATCGATACAAAAATTGCGTTCAATATTGCCATGAAGCTCGAATACATTCGAGCTTCCGGCTCTTCTATGTAAATTATCTACATTCTGCGTTACTACTGTTACATCATAATAGTTCTCAAGTTCAGCAATTACAACATGCCCTGCATTTGGTTTGGAATCATGCACAATTTGTCTCCGATGCTGATACCAGTGCCAAACAAGATCGGGATTTTTCATAAAACCATCAATGTTTGCCAATTCCTCCGGTTTCATTTTATTCCAAATACCATCTACTCCCCTGAATGTGGAGATACCACTTTCAGCCGAAATACCGGCACCTGTAAAAAATACTAACCGTTTTGCATACTGCAATTTATTTATGAACTTAGTACTAAATTTCATTTTGCTTATAATTTCTTAAGTAATTCTTTTGCTTCTGCAAGACGAGAATCGTCATCTTCGTCCTGAACTTTGCTTTTTAATGCTTTATTAAGCATTTCTTTTGCAACATCTTCCTGGTCATCTTCGATTAATGCAAGCGCATAATCGACATAAAACATTATATAACCTGGTTTTAGATCAATAGCTTTTTTGTATTCTTTAAGTGCAATTTCATTATCAGCCCAGCCAAGACCAAGTACTGAACGAGCAGGAGCCCATTTTTCAGAAATCTTTGCATGTGTCCGCGCCAATACGTAATGAGTTACAGCCTGAATCTCACTTCCACCATTATTTAATTGAATCGATTTTTCGCAATCAGATTTAACTGAATTAACTACACTTGCAACCGAGAAAACCCCTTTGAAGAGTGCAATCTTACCATTTGCTATCGCCCTTCTTAAATATCCAATCGATTTAGAGCCATCTGCTTTAATTGTTTTTTCAGCATAATCCTTAGCTTTGTCATAAACGGCTAATTGAGCATCTTCTTGTTTACCGGTGCTCGAAGGCATTTTTTCGGCTAAATCGACATAAGCTCTACTGATTCTCCAGAGTACTTCAATATTATTAGCCTCTAATTTTTCTGCTTTTGTATAAGAATCCAATGCTTTTTGATTATCGAACTTTTCGTAATATTTATCTCCTTCATCTATAAGCGATTCAACAGATTGAGCGTATAGATTAGAAGAAATAAATGTAACAGCAATTAATAATAATATTGCGAAGGCACTTATTGATTTCATTGCGTTTTCCTTATGGTTATTGAATTTCAAAATCTTCGGGTATATAAAGAGAATTATTATTGGCAAGTGGAAGCGGTCTTGTCCATTTATTCCCATCATTTTTCCCTTTAATTATTGCTTGTTTATAAGCATTAGTTTTTGCGCTTAACTCATCTGCTTGATATAAAATTATTGCTTCAATTGTTTTAGGTTCTATCGGAGAAGCGTATTCGAGCTTCCCTTGATGACTTAGTATTATATGGAATAATTGATCTTTAAGCGGTAAAGGAAAATCAGGCAATTTTTCTTTTATTATTCTATCCACAAATAGAACAGCAAGGACTATATGCCCCACAAATTTACCGGTATCTGTGTAATCAAATCCAGGTTCACTACTAAGTTCAATTATTTTTCCGAAATCATGAAGCATAGCACCAGATAGCAAAATATCACGCTTTGCTTCTTTATGAAAGGAAGACATAAGATCGCAGATTTTAATTATTTCGAGTGTATGTTCTAATAAACCACTTAAATAAGCATGATGCCAGCTTTTGCCGGCTGGAGATTTGAAAAATTTTGAACCATCTTCAGAAGAAAATATTTCGTTGAGTAATTTATTGAGATACGGGTCTTTGATAGAATTAATAAATCCATAAAATTCATTTTTCATTTCATCGAGATCATGCATCGAGCGGGGCATTGTTTGTTCAATGAATGTTTCTTCATCACCTACATAGACCTCTATTTTTTCTACCTTTATCTGAAATTGATCTTTATACTTTGTAAGTACTCCCTTTATCGTTACAACTTTAGAATCTTTTATTTTATTATAAATTGCTTGAGCGTTATCCCAGACCTTACCATTAAGTTTAGCCGTAGCTCCGCGGAGATCAATATCAATAAAATATTTATTAGTAGAAGATATTTTTAATTCCATTCTTTCTACAACAAGTGAACCGCTAATGGAATCGCCTTCATTCATTTTATTTAAACTTTTTTTCTCTTCAGACATTTGTTTATCTCGATCTATTTTTTTATTTTTTTTCGGAATCATCTGATTCAGAACCTTCAGGAGTAAGGGATTCAGTTTCTACCAATTCAGAGCTTACCGTTAAATCATATATGGTTTCTACTGATTTGGAATCATCAGAATCTGAATTCTTAGTAGTTACAGAACTTGTCTCATCGGATTCACCTTCTTCTTCAATAACTTTGTAATAATATCTTTTATTGTCCTTTTTAGGAACAGTCTGATCAGGTGCTTTTTGAACATAATTTTCAGGAAGACTAATAAGTACCGATCTTTTTAAGATATCAATCGTAACACCGAGTGTTTGCCCTTTCCCTTTCTCAGATGTAATAATCCCTTCAATATCCTTAAATGGTCCATCCATTATTCTTACTTTAGTACCAATAAGTAATTTATCAGAAATAAAAAATTCCGGATTATTACTAAGAATAATTTTCAAATTTTGAATCTGCCAATCGGGAATGGTGGCTACAACTCCACCAAATGAAACCGCTTTCACAATGGCTTTCTGTGTTACTGCCTGATAGCGTTCTTGATTGGTAGCCAGTATAAAAATATAACCTCTAAAAACCGGTTCTTTAGTTTTCTTTATCCTATCTGTCCATTTTTTATTTTTTATTACAAATGGAAGATAGGTCTCAATTTCCATTCCTCTTAGTTGAAGTTCCGCCTGAAATTCATTTTTTGGTTTTGTATATAAAGCGAACCAAAATCGCTCCGGTTCTTTACCTTGTATAATTTCATTTTCAAATTCTGATTCAGTTGCCGCCACTGTTTCATTTACCAATTCTACATCAGTCATAATTTCTGCCGGTTTAGTTTAAACAAGATTGAATAGTTGTTAAGAGTAAGGAATCATTTACCGGTTTGGTAACTATTTTACTAATTCCTAAGTGTTCGTATCGAGTTATTAAGTCATCTGTCATGTTTTGAAGAATTACAATTATTGGAACTGGCGACATAGTGTCTTTACTATTAATAGCTTCTACTAATTGAATGCCATTCATAAGAGGCATATCATGATCTGTAATTATAACCGTGGGTAATATAGTTTTGAATTTAGATATTGCTTCATAACCATTATTTGAAAAAATAATTTCGTAACCAATTAAGTTCAATTCTATTACTTCTTTAAGGTGATCTCGTAGTTCTTTATCATGCTCAATTAATAAGATAATATTTTTAGCTTCAGGTATAGTAAAGTGAAATTCACTTCCAATTCCTTCTTGCGAATAGAACCAGATATATCCGTTATGCTGATCGATTATTTCTTTTGCAAGCGTAAGACCGAGTCCACTGCCTTTCTGACCATCTGTACCGGGAAGAGAAAATTTTTGGTCAATCTGAAATAACTTACTTTGATTCTCTTCCGAAATACCGACTCCATCGTCTTTAACAATAAATTCGAGCATACCTTCCTTAAATTTAGATGCAGCAATTGAGATATCAGAACCTTCGTTAGAAAACTTAATTGCATTACTGACTAAATTAATAATTGTTTGACTAATGAGCCGTTCATCCGCATTCATATAAAGCTCATTTGGAATATCAAATTTTAGCTCAATTCTTTTTCGTGCAGCTTCGATACTAATTGGGGAAAGTGCATTTGATATAATAGTTTTTACATGTAGGCGTTGAGGTTCTACTTTTACTCTGCCAGTTTGAAGACGCGACCAATCTAATAAATTGTTAATCAAGGAAAGCTGTGTTTTAGATGAATCATAAATATATCCGAGATATTCATTCCTCTCTTCTTCATCTATATCTTTTTCATTAACTAGAATTTCAGAAAAACCAAGAAGTGTAGTAAACGGTGCTCTTAAATCGTGAGAAACGATAGAGATGAATTTATCTTTTGCCTGATTTAAGTCTTTATATTTATTAATTTTGATTTTTGATGCTTCAGAAACTGATTTTAATTCGGTATTATTTACAAATAAGCTAATTACTTCCGCAGGTAATCCGTTTTTATCTCTTACAATTTTTATATGCTCTTTAAGCCAAATGTTTTGTTCGGAATTTAGTTTTATAAGAAATTCAGTCTCAAAATTAGATACATTTGGATTAGCGAACTTTTCTCTTATGTTTTTTATAAAGGGATGGAAATCTTCTTCAGGTATAAGTGAATAAAGTTGTTCGGGAAATAGATTAATCTCTTCTAAACTAATTCCGATAACGGATTCGATCGATTTTGTATATTTTATTTGTGATGAATCGTTTGGACGGAATAAGCCCATAAATATATTTGGCATTCCATCTGAAAACCGTTCAAAAATAGAAAATTCGCTGCTAAAATCTGACATTAAAATAATTCCCAGTATATCATTCTAATATAAGAAAAATGTTAGAATACTTCGAGAAACTTATTTCTGATATTTTGTGTTATATAAAGAAAACAAAGAAGGTTTATGAAAAAAATAATTTTTGGATTTTTGTTAATAGTGAGCGGTTTAATTAATGCTCAAGGAAGTATAACAGGAAAAGTAATAGATAAAAGCACCAAAGAAGGGCTGCCGGGTGTTAACTTAATTGTTATGGACACTAATTTTGGTGCGGCTACTGATATAAACGGCGATTTTATAATTAGAAATGTCCCGGTTGGTAAATATTCTGTCAGGGCTTCTTATGTAGGGTATTTATCTGCTACTAAATCAGATGTGGTAGTAAATAGTGTTCGTCCCGCAACTTTATTAATCGAATTATCATCTACATTTATAGAATTAAATGGAATAACGGTTCAGTCTGACTATTTCGATATGAATCCAAATGAATTTAATAGTGTAAAAAGTTTTAGTTATGAAGAAATTAGAAGGGCTCCGGGTGGGTTTGAAGATGTCGTAAGAGCACTTTCAATTCTTCCAGGAGTGGGACAGGTGAGTGCCGGTAGGAATGACCTTATAGTCAGAGGAGGAGCACCATCGGAAAATCTTTTTTTAGTGGATGGTTTTACGGTTCCTAACATTAATCACTTCGGTACTCAAGGAGCAACGGGAGGTCCGCTTAGTTATATCAATCTTGATTTTGTTAGAGAGACAACATTCTCTTCCGGAGGATTCCCGGCTAATTACGGCGATAAACTTTCTTCTGTATTAAAAATAGATTTAAGGGATGGAAGAAACGACCGTTTAGGCGGCAAGGCAACTATTTCAGCTTCTCAATTCGGTTTTAATTTAGAAGGACCAATCGATTCCAAAAGTAATTTTATTTTTTCTGCCAGAAGGAGTTATCTCGATTTTATTTTTAATGCGGCGGGATTCAATTTCGTGCCCGAGTATTATGATGTAATGTCAAAAGCATCATATAACATCGATTCCAAAAATAAAATTAATTGGCTCTTTATAGGGGCATTCGATAAGGTAAAATTTAACAATAAAGATTCGGAAGACCTATATGATAATTCCCGTATTCTTGGCAGCAATCAGAATCAGTATCTTGTGGGAATTTCTTACCGTCATATTTTTGATAATGGATTCTATAATTTTAGTCTGAGTAGAAATTTTGTAGATTATGATACTCGTCAGAGAGATACATTGCTTAATCCCATATTCACAAATATATCTCGTGAAGGTGAAAATGAATTTAAGGGTGATGCAGTTTTCAAACTAAATGAAACTTCGGAAATCAATTTTGGAATTTCAGGAAAGCTAATTAAGTTCAGTGCTGATATATTACTGCCGACATTTATTACTTCATTTGGCGAGACACTTAAAATTACTTCGCTTTCATCAGCGGAATATTTTTACAAATATGGTTTTTATTCTCAATACTCAACGACCTTTTTTAGTCGATTAATGTTTACAGCCGGATTAAGAGGTGATTATTTTGACCGAATAAATTCCGGTTTTACTTTGGACCCGAGAGCTTCTCTTTCTTATGTGCTAGATGAAGTTTCTTCGGTTAGTTTTAGCACAGGGATATATCACCAGGCACCTTCATATTTATGGTTGACTTCATTCAAACAGAATGAAAATTTAAAGCCAGTGAAAGTAATTCAATATGTAGCGGGTTATGAAAGAAGATTGAGTTCCGATTTAAGACTTAAATTAGAAGGATTTTATAAAGATTATTCCGATTATCCGGCAAGTTTATTAAGACCTTATTTGGTATTGGCAAATACAGGTGTTGGGTTTGGAGGTTCGGATGAAAATTTTGGTTCATTGGGTCTTGAACCGTTAGTAAGTGTAGGTAAAGGGTTCGCTCGCGGTTTAGAATTTTCACTTCAGAAAAAATCTTCCGACACTCCGGGATATGGAATTTTAAGTGTTACATATAGTGAGTCATTTTTTAAAGGACTTGATGGAATTGAACGAGCTGGATCATTCGATCAAAAATGGATAATAAATCTTAGCGGAGGATATTCGTTTAATGAGAAATGGGAAGTTTCCTCACGTTTTCGTTTTGCCACAGGCAATCCATATACGCCATTTAATTCTGATGGATCGCAAAGCGTTGTTAATTATAATGCGTATCGGTTTGAACCGACTCATAGTTTAGACATAAGAGTAGATAGACGATGGGATCTGGGCGGATTAAATTTAATTACTTATATCGATATTCAGAATATTTATAATAATAAGAATACCAATACAATTAGATATGACTACCGAAAAGGAGAAGTAGATAAAAGTTCATCAATTGGACTTCTTCCATCAATCGGAGTCAGTTTAGAATTTTAAACAAAAAAAATAAATCGGGAATTTTTATTCCCGATTTAAGCACTGCACTTTAATCTTCATCACTTGATAGTGATTTCGTAGGGATTTCAAGTTCATCCATTTTGCGATACAAAGATGATAATCCAATTTCTAAAGCTTTCGAGGCTTCCTCTTTGTTGTATTCAAATTTCTTAATTGTTTTTAATATATGTTCTTTTTCAAAATTTCTTACCGCATCTTTTAATGAATCAGGGTAGCCATGCAAAACGGAACTTCCTTTAATGTTTTCCGCAAGTTCATCGGGAGTAATATATTCCGAGTTGCAGAAAATAATTGCTCTTTCGATTACATTTTCTAATTCCCTCACTCCGCCGCGCCATTCATAAGAAGATAGAATTTTTATAACGTCATTTTCCGCACCTATAACTTTTTTACCCATTTCGTTACTATATTTTTCTATAAAATGGCTAACGAGTAGAGGTATATCATCTTTTCTTTCGTTCAATGTAGGTAGTTTTATTTCAATTACATTTAATCGGTAATAAAGGTCTTCGCGGAATTCACCACACTTAATTTTTTCTAAAAGATTTTGATGAGTAGCGGCAATGAGGCGTACATCTGTACTTACAGGTTTGGTCCCTCCGACTTGGAAAAACTCCTTATCTTCAATTGCTCTTAATAACTTCACTTGTAGATTTAGAGGAAGATCTCCGATTTCGTCTAAGAATAGAGTGCCACCATCGGCAACTTTAAAGAGACCTACTTTATCATCTTGAGCACCTGTGAACGATCCTTTTTTATGCCCAAAGAGTTCGCTTTCAATTAAGTTTTCTGAAATTGCTCCGCAATTAATTGGAAGGAACATTTTATCTTTTCGTTTACTATTGTAGTGGATTGCTTTAGCCACAAGCTCTTTTCCTGTCCCGCTTTTGCCAAGTATCAATACATTACTATTTGTCGGAGCAACTTGTGTTATCAAATTATAGACATGTTTCATCGAATTGCTTTTACCGATAAGATTAGTAAACCCGGTATCGGAGGAAATTCGGCTTCGGAGTGATTTAACTTCCATCTCTAATTTTCTGTAATCCATTAGTCTTTTTACACGAGCGATTATATCATCAAACTCAACCGGTTTAATAAGGTAATCATAAGCTCCTTTGTGAAGGGCATCGATTGCAGTTTTAACTTCTGCATAAGCAGTCATAATAATAAAAAATAACTGTGGATATTTTTTTGAAGCTTCATCAAGTAACTGCATACCATCTAAGTTAGGCATTTTGATATCGGAGATAACGAGATCAAATTCATTCTCTCCCAATTTTTGTAAAGCTTCCTCGCCATCGCATGCTGTATCAGTTTTAAATCCTTCATCATCAAGAACAATTTTAAGAGAATCCCTTATCGCCTTTTCATCATCGACTATTAAAATATTAGCACTCATATTAATTCCTTTCATTTTTTTTACTTATCGGTAGAGTAATAGTAAAAATACTCCCCATTTTAAGAACACTCTTAACTTTTATTTTCCCATTGAATTTATTGATGATTCCATAGCTTACTGAGAGTCCGAGACCCGTTCCTTTTCCAACATCTTTTGTTGTAAAAAATGGATCAAATATTTGATCGGCTACTTTTTTATCCATCCCACAGCCGTTATCTTCGATATCAATAGAAATAAAATCATCATCATAATATGATTTCACTTTCAAGATGCCGTTACCATCCATAGCATCTAGAGCATTAATAAGAATATTTACAAACACTTGCAATATTTGATCTGGTGCTATCTCAACAACGGGAAGACCCGATTTTAAGTCAGTCTCGAATTTTACTTTCTTAACGCGTTTATCATATTTAACTATTCCAACTGCTGTTCTTATAACGTCTGTAATATCATGGAGTTGCACTTCGTAACTCGGAGGTCGAGAGAAATCGACAAGCTCTCTTACGATTCTTGAAATTCGATCGATATTTTCTTTCACGATAGAAAGCTGTTCTGAGATAAATTCATCTTTACTTCGGCGTTGCATAATCTGAACGAGTGAGGAGATTGATGTAAGGGGATTCCCGATTTCATGTGCTACTCCTGCGGCAAGTTGACCGATGACAGCGAGTTTTTCCGATTGATCCACTTGAGCTTGAAGGCGCTTTACCTCGGTAGAGTCTTTTACTCTATCGATTTCGACTTCTCTAAGTTTAGCTTCCTGATGCAGCATTCCATAACGAGCAAAAAGCTGTTCGAATACATCATCTAAATATCCGAGCACAATTACGGGATCATTTTCGGGATCGTTTTCTAGTAATGGAAGGATTGAATATCTTCCTTGGCTAAAGAGCTGGCTAATTTCGAGGATACTTAAATTCGCTTTAGAAAATAATGTGTAGTTATCAATTAAATATTGACCGGCTACTGTAAAATCGGAAGCTTCTAATATTTCCAATACGATTCTAAGAGAACTTCCTGCAAATTTCTCCGCCTGATAATTCGACATCTTATTGTTAAGTAACGGAATTAGTTTAATTGTCCAGTTTTCAATAATCTGATCGAAATGTTTTTTTATTAAATCTATTAATATTTTTTTCATTAATTTAAAGTATTAGTCCGAAACAAAGATAAAGAATCCCCCTATTTTTTGAAAGGAATCAGTAAGGAACAAGAAAAGATTGTTTATGTATAAACATTAAAATCATTATCGAGGGTCTTATGAAATCAATATCGAAAATTTCACTTATAATTTTTATATCATTTTTTTCTGCAAATCTATCAGCTCAAAGTCCGTTTAAAGCCGAATTAAAAGAAGCGAAAGTCTTTTTAGCAGGAGCTGAACTTACTCATTTAGCAAATATTAAACTCGAAAAAGGAATGAATGAAATATTCGTTTCGGGTCTTGCCGATGGAATCAATCCGAAAAGTATCACAGCTAAGCTTTTCGGTAAAGGTGTGATTGTAACTGTTAATCAGGTTTCTGATTATCTATCAGTTCCTTTCAAAGATAATGAAGTAATAAAATTAGAAGACTCAATAAAATCAGTTACCGCTGAGATAAATACAAAAAAAATTGAGAGAGAAGCAGTTGGCTCGGAATTAGAAATACTCGCTGCAAATAAAAATATTTCAGATAAAGGATTCTTGGTAAGTGAGATTCAGAAATTAACTGACTATTATAAAAAGAGATTCATTGATACAAGGACTTCAATGCTCAAAATAGAAAAGGAGATTGAAAAATTAAATAAAGATATAAGTCGATTAAATCAGCAGTTGAACGAATATACAGTTAATAATAAAACAAATGTTCTTGTTGTAGTAATTAATTCTGATGCAAAAGTTGATGCAAAACTTGATCTAAACTATTTTACATATAATGCTTCATGGACTCCATTCTATAATTTTAGAGTTGAAAATCTTACTTTGCCATTAAAACTTGAATACTTAGCTAATATCAAACAGACGACGGGGTTATTGTGGAAAGGGATTGATGTAACGCTATCGACACGAAATCCGAATCAATCGAATACAAAACCGGAACTCTATCCTTTGTATGTTGATTTTTATCGGCCAATGTCGCTTCAATATGGTTCGATGTTAAAACGAAATCAAGCGGATATGCAGGAAATGACAGTTGCCGCCGGAGCACCTGAAGCAGAAAAATCAATGGCTGATTATATGAATGTAACCGAGACGCAACTTTCAGTAGAATTCAAACCCGAAATACAGATGTCGGTTCCATCGGACGGAAAAAACTATTTAGTCGAGTTAAGCAAAGATAGTTTTGATGCTGAATATAAATATGCTGCAATTCCGAAATACGATTCAGATGCATTCTTAACGGCACAGATTAATAAATTTAGTGGAACTAATTTTCTACCCGGTTCGGCAAATATTTATTTTGAAAATTCATTTGCAGGTGAGACTTACTTAAATCCACAACAATTGAAAGATACACTGATTATATCTATAGGCAGAGATAAAGGAATTAATAGCAGTAGAGAAGTAAAGAAAGATTTGAAAGAGAATAAATTCCTAAGCTCTGACATTGATCGCACTTTAGAAAATGAAATAAAAGTAAAGAATAGTAAGAGTATAGCTGTAGATTTGGTAATAGAAGATCAGGTTCCTGTAACAAGAACAGAAGATATAAATGTGAAGATATTAGAAATCTCGGGTGGGGAATTAAATAAGGAAACCGGAATATTAAAATGGAAAGTAAAACTAAATCCCGGCGAAACGATAACAAAGAAATTATCCTATATGCTCACGTATCCAAAGGATAAACAAGTGAACGGTATTTAACGAAATAATAGAAAAGAATTTCAAAAATTAACAGATTAGTTTTATTAAAACTTTTGTTTATTTTTATCAATATCAAAATTTGATTCAGGGGATTATGAACTACTGGACACAGCTTAGTATCGATTATGCAAATCAGCGTAATTATTTAGATTCTCTTTTTACAGTATACCCGACAATCCCTGATGGTATTAGAGATATTGATAATGATATATGGCAAACTATTGAAGATGCTTTTAATAATAAGAAAGATGCTGAGTTATTAAAATTATTATTATCATTTAATCTTTTTCCTATTAAGGACTCTTATGTGGCATATCTTAAAAAAGATAAATCTTCCTTAGAAAGGAATCCTGCAACTGTTGCAAGATTAACGGGAAGGTTGCGTGAAATGGGATTGACAAAAATATTTGAGAAATGTTCTGAACCTAAAGAAACTAATCGCCAAATTGGACCTTTATTTAAAAGATGGATTGCAAAAGATACTTTGGGTGCTCCTTTGCAAAAAATGACTGAATTTATTAGTCATAAAGGGAATGCAATTTTATTGGCATCTGATAATGAAATGTTGGGTTTTGCTACAAAAAAACTTGGTTATAATAGAAACAAGGGTTTAGACTTTGTGGCAAGATTTAATAAAAAGTATGTTATTGGAGAGGCAAAATTTCTAACTGATTTTGGAGGGCATTAAAATGCCCAGTTTGCTGATGGGATATCCACCATCTTAACTCCTAAAGTAAAGGCTAAAATCATTGGAATTTTTGATGGGGTCTGTTATATTAAAGGGAAGAACAAATTATTTAAGCAACTCGAAATATATTCTGATTATGATATTATGAGTGCATTAGTATTAAGGGAATATTTACATCAAGTATGAAATTAGACTACGAAAATAAAAAACCGGAAGAATTAATTCTTAAAGCTGAAACAGATTCTCGATTAGAAATAATCTCCGGTAGTAAAATGCCCATTAATATCTTAGCTAAGGGGGATAATTTTTCTGTAATGAAATTATTAATGAAAAATTACAACTTCGTTAAGAAGATTGATTTAGTATATATCGATATTCCTTTCGCTACAAATAATATTTTTCGTGGCGGTAACGGTAGGAATAACACAATTAGCTCGAGTAAAAATGATGATGTCGCTTATGAGGATAATCTAAAAGGTGAGGAATTTTTAGAATATATAAGGGAGAGATTAATACTTATTAGAGAATTGATGTCTTCCACAGCTTCTATTTATCTCCATATCGATTACAAAATTGGGCATTATATAAAAATTTTAATGGACGAAATATTCGGAGCGAAGAATTTTAGGAACGATATTTCGCGAATAAAATGCAATCCCAAAAACTTTCAAAGAAGATCATACAGCAATATAAAAGACATGGTGTTATTCTACACAAAGGGTGATGATTATGCTTGGAATGAGCCTATGATTAAACTTAAGCAAGAAAAGATGGATAAACTTTTTAATAGAGTCGATGAGAATGGAAGAAAATATACAACCAATCCTTTGCATGCACCGGGAGAAACAAAGAGTGGCCGATCAGGGGAAGAATGGAATGGGATTAAACCACCTAAAGGAAGGCATTGGCGGTTTTCTCCTGATGTATTAGACACTCTTGAAAATAACGGACTCATTCATTGGTCATCTAATGGTGTGCCGAGAAAAATAATTTATGCTGATGATTATGGCGAAATGCGTTTGCAGGATATATGGGAATTTAAGGACCCGCAACGGCCCAAATATCCCACAGAAAAAAATATGGAGTTTCTAAAAACAATTATACAAACCTCTTCGGAAGAAGGACAGATTGTAATGGATTGTTTTTGCGGATCCGGAAGCACATTATATGCAGCCGCCCAACTCAATAGGAGGTGGATCGGAATAGATAATTCGGAATTTGCTATCAAAGTTTGCAAGGAAAGATTTGCAGAGCTGAATGATAATTTATTTAACGGAAATAGCAATGACTATACCTATCTTGAAGAAGTAAAGCCACTTAAAGGACAAAATATTTCGTAAACCAATTATTAATTTATAACTAACAAAGTGCTTGTTTGACAAACATAATTCTTATGATTATGTTTGTAGTGAAGTCGTGATTTAGACGAATTGCAGCGACTAAAAATAAATAGCTAAATAGTTGGAAGAATTTATATGAAACCCGCTATTGGCGGGTTTTGTCATTTTAAACGGTCGCGATTTAATTAATTGCATCGACCATAAAAACAATTTGCTAAAAAGGAGTAAGAAATGAGCGAATACCTATTCACTTCAGAATCAGTTTCAGAAGGCCACCCAGATAAAGTTGCCGATCAAATATCAGACGCAATACTTGACGCACATTTAGAAATCGATAAAGGATCAAAAGTTGCCTGCGAAACACTGTTAGCTAAAAATCTAATCGTAATTGCCGGTGAAATTACATCATCCGCACAAATAGAATATGGCGAGATTGCGAAAAAGGTGATTTCCGATATTGGTTATGATGGTTCGTTCGTCGGATTTGATCCCAATGGATGTAATGTATTAACAAGTATCTGCAAACAATCTCTTGATATCGACCAAGGTGTAGATCGAGGAGATAAGATTGGAGCAGGCGATCAAGGGCTGATGTTCGGCTATGCAACAAAAGAGACGGAGGAATTAATGCCGCTTCCGATTTCTCTATCACATAAGATATTACAAAAACTATCAAGCGTCAGGAAAAGTAAAGTAGTCGATTGGATTCGTCCCGATTCCAAATCCCAAGTAACAGTAAAATATAATGGTAATGAACCAGTGTCAGTCGAGAGAGTAGTAGTTTCCACTCAGCATTCAGAATCGATTAAGCATTCGGATATTGTAGAGTTTGTAAAGAATGAAGTAATATTAAAAGTGATCCCGGAGCACCTAATTTCAAAGGGGATCGAGTATTATATAAATCCTACCGGAAGATTTGTAGATGGCGGGCCGCAGGCGGATACTGGATTAACAGGGAGAAAAATTATTGTTGATACTTATGGCGGATCTTGTCCTCATGGCGGTGGTGCTTTTTCGGGCAAAGATCCATCTAAGGTTGATCGTTCGGCTGCATATATGGCACGCTATATAGCAAAAAATATTGTCGCCGCAGGGATTGCAAAAAGATGTACGATTCAACTTTCTTATGCTATCGGAGTTGCAGAACCGCTTTCGATATTTTTAGATTTCCATAACACAGGAAATGAAAAGGAAGACGTTATTCAAGCAAAGATTAGAAAGAATTTTGATCTCACGCCAAAAGGTATAATTGAAAAATTAGACTTATATCAACCGATTTATAAGCAAACGGCGACTTATGGACATTTTGGAAGAGATATATTCACATGGGAAAAAACTGATGCCGTGGATAAATTACTGAATTGACCGAATACAATAATTAATTAAATGCAAGGGTATCTTTTTATTAAGATACCCGGTTATAAAATTGGAAATATAATTAGTCTTTTTTTTGCGGTTTATATCTTCTAAATGCATAGAAAAACTGTTTATGAAACGGTTCAGGGAAAAAGGTTTTAAGTCCGTATTCGTCTGCTTTACCTCCTGGTAAATATGCAGTCCCGAATATCCAATCCCAGATGGCTAATTTTGTAGAGAAATTTCTATTACGACCTTTACCTGTTGTATGATGCCAACGATGCATTTCAGGACCATTTATAATTTTTTGAAATACTCCCGTATTTACATTTATATTCGAATGAATCCACATTCCCCAAAGTGCACTTATAATACCTTTATATGCAATTACTTCAACTGGCGAACCGAGAAGTACTATTGGAAGAAATTCAATGGTCTGGTTAATCAATATTTCTACTGCATGCGAACGTGAACCTGAAAGCCAATCTACCTTTCGAGGAGAGTGGTGTGCTTCATGCAATCGCCATAAATATTTATTTTTATGCTGCCATTTGTGCATCCAATAAATATATAAATCATGTGTTATTGTAAAAATAATGAGTTGAAGCCAAATAGGTATTTCTGTGAATAAATTTAAACGACTTATGCCTGTCGTGTTATCAATAAAGGCTATAATTCCCGAGAAAATAATTATACCGAGTATATAGCTTTGAGCAATTGTATATAAGGCGAGGTCATTAAAAAATCCTTCCCTTATAATTTTCTGCCCTTTGTTATAAGGGAAAATGCGCTCTAATATTATATAAATAATTGCTGCAGAAATTATTGCTATGAAAGAAAACTTTTCGGCAAAAGAAATATTATTAAAATAATTTATTATATAATTGAAAAAAGATTCCATAATTATACTGGTTCGTTTTTCACTCTTCTAAGCTTTTTAATACTACCTAATTCGCTGGCATAAACTTTTTTAATCCCATCTCCGAGTGATTTCTCTATATCTCGAATATCCTTAACTAATCTGGACATACCTTGTACTTCTACTGATGCTGCTTGGTCTGTTCCCCACATTGCTCTATCGAGCGTTATATGACGTTCAATAAAAGCAGCACCCAAAACGACAGCAGCTAATGATGGGGCTAACCCGGTTTCATGTCCCGAATACCCAATAGGTATATGAGGATATTTTTCTTTATAACTCTTAATCACATTAAGATTTAGCTCTTCTAATTTGCATGGATAAGTTGATGTCGATTGTGCTACAAGCACAGGATAATCA
>JBAYVI010000067.1:0-17451 GCA_041674625.1 Melioribacteraceae bacterium
AAAAATTGAACAAGAGATACACTTAAATTTATGATCTACCATATGTAATTCTCGCTTTCTCTTTAATTGCTTCCTTAATCATTCTTATATTTTCAATAGGGGTTTTTAAAGGAATATCAGCATTGGATGTTGCGAATATAAAATATGGGTCATCTTGCATCAGCTCCAGTATTTCCATTGTCTTTTTATAAATTCTTTCGGGTGAAAGATTAATTAATTCGGGTCCATCAATATTCCCTGCTAAAATCTTTTTAGGTCCTAATTTATCTCTAGCAATTTTTAAGTCTTCGTTGCCACTTACAACATAAGCAATTGTATTCGGAGAATCTTTATATAAATCTATAAATGGCAAGTATCTCGTCCCGCCCGAATGATTTATTATATACCCTTTCGTTTCTGAATTAAAAGAATTGATAATCGGTAAAAAGTTTTCTACTATTTCTCTTGTAACAATGGAGGGATTTAAGAAAACAGGAGGCATTACTAAAAACGTTGTTCCATTTGCGAGAAGTGAAGAATTATAATCTAAACAAAATGGAATGGTATAGTCTAAAACTTTTTTTGTACCAGTTTTATCAAATAAAACAATCTCAAGCCATTTATCTAATCCGAATAATACGATTGGAAGATCAACGGGATTTAGAGTGATAGCTGCAACCGGCGCTTGATTTGTATATTTAGAAGATAATTTTTGAACAATATCTAAAAAATATTTTAATTTCGGAAAGTTCTCTGCTTTAGGAGGTGGAAGTGTACGTATCTCATCGAGATTAGAAAATACCGGTTTTCTTAAATTAGGGGGGAAGTCTTCAAAGTATTTTAATTCACTTCCGAAGGCTGCACCTAATAGAGGTATTGAAAATGGAGCAAAAATAAAATCGGGTTTGAATGTTTCATACACCGCACATTGTCCCTCATAGTACAATTCTGAATTTGAATAATATTCCTTCAAGGGGGCATTAATAATTCCTGCTCCGTATAAACTTAGTAATAAACTAAACGGTTTTCTATCAACGGAAGCTCCTTGTGCAGTAGCAAGAATTCTCTCGAAGCTATTCATAACTTACTCCGCAAAGAAAGTTCTTTAAATAATTTGACTGCAGAAATTGCGTTTGGAGCTGTGCCATCGCCTCCAACTTTTTCAACCAATTCTGGTCTGAGATTAAATATCGCACCACCGACTGCTAACATCAATTTATCTTTATATCCACGACTATCAATTTCATCACGCAGTTTTTTAATATTCTTTGCATTCACAAACATCATAGCAGAGGCACCGATAACTTTTGCCCCTTTATCAAGAGCACAATCAATAAATTCTTCAGGAAGTACGTCATTCCCCAGATCATGAACTTCCCAACCTGATGCTTCTAAAAATACAGATACTAATCTTCGTCCCAAGGAATGATAATCGTCTTCTATATTTCCAACTATTGCTATACCCTTATATATTTTCTCATCTTTTCGATTGTTATATTCTTCTGCGGTTTTTAGGAGTACATCTTCTGCGATCTTTCCGGCAATATAGCCATTGGCGAGACTAATATCAGGATTTTTCATCCAGTATTCTCCGAATAAGAGTAGGGCAGGTTCTAATAAATTCTTAAGTGCATCTTCATAGTTGTTTTCGCTAGCATATTCATCTACTATATCATTAGCGGCGTGTCTATCCGAAGCTTTCAAAGCTTGAAGTAAACTCTCAATTTGCTGGGAAATCACTTAGACCTCGTAAATTAGTGCATTACTTATATTATCGGAATACTTTAGAATTATTTGAATTAGAAATTAACAATATTCATGTAAAAGTCAAAAAAAAAGGGCACTTAGTGCCCTTTTAAAATATTATAACATTAATTACTTATTGGAGGTATGTAGTATAACTTGCATAAATTGCAGAAACTACTACTAATAGAAACATCAGAATTACGGCTAAAAATCTCAACATAAATATGCTCTCCTTTATAATTATTAAAATTATTGATAAAATATAGCCCCCTTTTGAAAAGGGGGTAAATATTATTTTATCAAAAGCATTTTCTTGTTAGTAATAAATTGTCCTGCTTTAACAGTATATATATATGCACCGGATGAAACTCTATTTCCAAAGTTATCATCGCCATTCCACATTACTGAATAGCTTCCTGCAGGTTTATTATTGTTTATCAATGTCTTAACTTCTTGACCTAACATGTTGAATATCTTAATCGTTACTAATGCTTCAACAGGAAGAGCATACTTAATCGTAGTTGAAGGATTAAACGGATTTGGATAATTCTGTTCTACTGTGAAGTCAGTAGGAATTGCCGTTTCCTCTTCAATTGCAGTAATTCCGCTGCCTGTTTTGAAAATAGCTACTCCTGAATAATTAGAGAACTTATCTCCATCAGTTTTACTTCTTACACGCCAGAAATACTCTTTATTTTCTTCTAATCCGCTTAATTTATAAGAAGGTGAATTTAGTCCTGAATATGTTACGGAGTTTTGCATCTTAGCATTATCAGCTAATTCTAATTCGTAAGCCAAATTAGCAGCTGGTGCAGATGGGGTCATCCATGATAAAACAGGGGAGGACGTATTGATTGTAAGATTATTTGCCGGTCCGCCAATTCTTGGCTGAATTGCAAATGCAGGTCCTGCATCAATTGTAAATTCTTCGGTTGCAGAGAATGATGAATAAGAAGCTCCGCCATACCAAGCTCTTACTTTCCAGAAATATGTTGCTCCTGGTGTAAGACCTGTTAAGTGAGCAAATGTATTAGTTCCTTGAACACCTGCTGCAATCGTTGTTGTAGCTAATGGGAAGAATACATCTGAATTGCTATATACAACTTCAAATCCTTGTATTCCTGCGGTAGAACCCGTCCAATACCAGTAAAGATCAACATTTGAGGAATAAACAGTAACACCACCGATAGGATAAGTTAAATCGACTAATCCGCTACTTGGACCGCCTGCTAAAGTAAATGAACCCTCAGACCAAGCTGAATAAGTTGTCCCGTCATGAGAAGCAACTGCCCAATAATATGTTGTCCCATAATTTAATGGTGCAGCGAATGTATAAAATGTTTGATTGAGATCGTTAACGTCTGCCGTACCATCATAAGTTGTATTCCAGTTTGCAGAAGTTGAACCGGCTTTCCATCTAACCGTATATTTTGTTAATCCAAGTGTTCCACCTTCAAGATACCAGTAAACAGATGGCATTGCGTCATAAACCGTTGGATTGCCTATGGGCCATGATGCTACCGGATATGCAGTACCGATTCCTCCATCAACAACGAATGTAGAAGGAGAAGACCAAGCACTGGTACCTGAACCATTATCTGATCTTACTTGCCAGTGATATGAAGCTCCGGGAGTAAGTCCGCTCGCTTGAACAAAAAGATCTGCTACATTGTTATATGTAGGTGCATTTGTAAATGGTGTAGCAAGTGGTTTAATTTCAATATCGAATACTAATCCTAAACTTGATGCACTTAAATACCAATATAGATAAGGAGCGGTTGTATAAACTGTTACTCCACCCGTTGGATAAGAATTTGTTGGAACAACTAAAGTTCCTGTTCCGTTAGTCTTAAATGAAGATGAAACGCTCCAAGCACCAATTTGTTCTTCAGGTGTTCCGCGTTTATAAACACTTCTTACTCTCCACCAATGTGTCGTGCCTGTTTGTAGAGCTGCTAATGAAGTATGATAAAGTGCATTAATGTTAACTGCGCTATATACAGTAGCTCCAAAATTTGTTAAACTTACTTCCAAATCATACGTTAGATTTGTTCCTACGCCACCAATATACCAATAGAATGTTGGACTATTGTCGTAAACTAAAGTTCCACCGGTTGGATATGAAGGATTTACAGTAACAGCACCTCCGGATGTTGTGAAATATCGAACTGGTGAATAGCCAACAACCTCATTACCTGCATTTAGCAATACAACTCTCCAATAATATTTTGTTCCGCCGGTTGGTGCCCAGCTATAAAATAGATTAGATGTTGTAACCTGAAAATCTGGAGCTGACCACTCTAATTCAGTTGGTGGAGCTAAAGATGCTTTCACCTGGAATTTGAATTGCATAGTTCCAACTGCTTGATTAATTGACCATGTAAACATTGTATTATCTGTATAAACTAATGCTCCATTTGAAGGCCAGTTTGGATTAATTGTTACAGCAGGAAAAGTTGTGAAATGCCAGATTACTGATGGAATACTTGTTACTCCATCTTTAGCCACTACCTGCCAATAATATGTAGTGTTATTATTCAATGGAAACGGGAAAGACCCAACATTTACATCATCTTCTGTATAATCATAATATGTCATGGATGTTGTATTTGCCGGAATGGCTAAATCGGTATAAATAACATTTGCATCAAAAGCTACTTGACTTGCACCAGATGTCGAAACACGAAGCTCGTATTCAGATTCAAAAGATGCATCTGTCCATGTGAAAGTCGGTTCAATCGCAACTCCTGTTAATCCATTATATGGAGTAAGAAGAGGTAAACCGGTATAAAAATATCTAACTGCGCTTAATTTAGTCTCATTATGGTTTTGTTTCAAAACATTATTTACTCTTGCTGTTGCTGACCAATAATATTTTGTTGCTGCAGCTAATCCAACAGGACTATAATTAGTAACTGCAGGTGTTCCATTTAATAAAGCAGGTGCAGGATTATTTGCTTCTACTCGAACATCATAAACAACCCATGATGTACTTGGATTCATTGTCCAAGTGAGATTTGGAGTTAAGTCCGGTGAAATAAATCCATCTGCCGGTCCGGTTAATACCGGTGTATCTAATAAAGTAACAAAAACAAATGGTGCGGATGTTACTACAGTGGCAGTAGGTGCATCAGTATCAGTAGTTTCTACAACCCAATAGTAGGCGGTATTAAATTGTAATGTTGCGGCAGGGACATTGTAACTCAAACCCGGTTGCGAAGCAGAAGCATGTACCAAGGTTGTTAAACCTCCATCTGAATAAATCTTTACAACATAATTATATGCTCCAATTCCACCAGTCGCAGCATTCCACGTTAATGTAGGTGTAAGGGGTTGTAAAGTAGTAGAATTTGCCGGAGCAGTTAATAAACCTGTTGCTACGTCTGCAGCTGTTGTGAATGTGAAGACTGAAGAATATCCATTGGCTGGTGATGAATCGTATGATCTAACTACCCACCAGTATTGTGTAGAAGGGGAAAGTGTTGCTGCGGGTACTTGTTCTTGACTAACTACTAAACCTGCAGCCGAATAAACTGAAGTAGTAAGTCCAGCATCACTAAATACTTCAACATCGTAAGTAAGTGGAGCTATACCTGCTGCGTCACTCCAGTCCAATAACACTGTTTTGCTTATTCCAACAGCAGCATCTGCTGGGAATATTGGTGTTCCAAAAGAAAATGCTGAGGCAACAGTAGCAAATGAAAATGGTACATACAATGAAGGGCCATTGTCATCAGTTGCTGTTACACGCCAATAATATGTCGCACCAGCGCTTAAAAATCCTCCTGGTAAATTTAATGATGTTCCTGCTTGTGGAGCAGATGTATATATAATGGATCCAAAAGTTGCATCTAAATCATCAATTTCCAATACATAGTTCACTGCGCCACCACTAGTTGTTGCAGCAGTCCATGAAAAGTTTGGTGTTTGATTCTGTGCAGGGTCTAAATCAGCAGGAGCTGATAATAATCCTACAACGGGTTGTGCGATGAGCTCCTTCGGCGTTACTGCTAATAGCAACGCAAAAAGTGTAAAAAGTAGTAAATGATTTTTTTTCATTTATACACCCTCTTTCTATTTAAGATATTTTTTAGTCGGCTGGTAGAAATTAAACCCTAATAAGTTATTGCATCCTATTTAAACAATTTCTTGACTCTATAATACTTTATTCGGAGTAAAATGTAAAGAGAAATCGACTAAAAAAATCATTTAAAATTGGCATGTGATTCCTGTCAAGTCAGACCTCCATGTAAAAGAATTGTAGGTGTTTTGTTATTTTAATGAGCCATCTCAAATGTTTCTGTAACCTGAATTTCAGGAGTATTATTATATATCTCACTTAATTTAGAAAGATTATCAGCATCAAGCGAAATCATTAACTTACTTATTTGATTTATAATATCTATCTGTTTTATAGTTAGTTGGTTATTGTTTTTAAAAGCAAAATCCAAAATTGGTGCATACTGATAAATAGGAAATTCTATTCCCAATATAGATGCTAAATCAGGACTAATTTTCCCTAATATTGAAACCAATCCGGAATAACTGCCGGGAATTCCATATTTACTTGGGTCGATTTCCCCTTTTTGCATTTTTAACCATACTTCGTTACTAAAATCAAATTTATCTCTACTAAAATCAATCATTTTCATGCTTGGATCCACAAGCATCCAACGCTTATCTTTTTCATTCCATACTTCACAAATTGTATGACTCATATGAAAATCGGGCATAAAATATGTCGCGTGTCCACAACGAACCCTAGCAGGAATACCTCGATACTTAAGTATTGATGCCAATAAGATTGCATAATCCCTGCATGCAAGTATTAAACGGTCTTCTATTTTTCGATCATTTACCAAACCCCTTGAGTCATATTTTAGAAGTCCCTCCAAAATCAATTTAACTGTTGGATACTTAGATGACTCATCCCCTCTCTCTTTAGGGATTTGCTCACGATATCTTGGTAATTCAGCAAAGGGATGAATAAATTGAGATTTAATTAAACCGCAAAGTTCAGATAATGAATCCGGCAAATTTTTATATAAATATTCATATTCTCCCGGATCAGTAAATGAACTATATTGACGGTAGAAATCTAATATAGATATCTTCTCTTTGTTAAAGGTTTTTTTCAAAATCTGTTCGTTTAAATTTTGTGAGTTGGTTTGAGCATAATTAAGTTCCATTAGAATGGAAATCATTAAAATAAATAGTATAGTTCTCATATTTAATCCTATTAAGTAGTTAATAATATTAACCAAATTGATAAAAAAATTATCTTTGTGGATGTATGTATTTTTTAAGATTATTTACATAATCCTCGAATGCTTTTATTCCTTTTTTTGTTATTGAAATAGTGGTATTTGGATAATTGTTTTTGAATGATTTTTCAACTTTGATATAGCCGGCATCCTGTAACTTCTTAATCTGGATACTTATATTGCCGGCAGCCGCCTTAGTAGATTCTTTTATAAAAATAAAATCTGCTTTATCCACTGTCATTAATATAGAAACTATCGACAAGCGAAGCTGAGAGTGTAGTAATGGATCTAACTCTTTATACATTTTCTTCCCTTTGTGCATTATTAAATAATATTCCGGGTATTATAAAGGCGACTACTGACGCAAATGACATTATTAAAAAATGGTACTGCCATTCAATAAAAAACGGGATGAATGCGATTAAATTTAATAAAATACCACCAATCAAAAGAGGTTTAAATTTGATTGCCACTCCACAAATTATAACCCAGAATGATAATAAAACTAAAAAGATTGGGATTAAGGCTAACCCAAGTTGAGTACGAAATAAAAAACCCAATATCAAAAGATTTGCACCGAGTACAATACCCATTGCTTGAATGATATTTCCTAAAATTGTTTTTGGCAATTTACTCCTTTTATCTTTTTTCTGAAAGAATATAAATGTATAAATCGCCGCAAGAGGATATAGAAGTGCAGGGAGACCAATGCCTATGTTCAAATTCAAACTTGCTATAAAAAATTGGCTTAATGTTATAATAAAAATTAAAATTCCCCAAAATAATAATAGGTAGCCATTTTCTTCAAATTTTCTTTTAGTCTCTTCTATTGTCTTTGCAATTAATAAGAGACTTTCTTCCGGTGTAAAATTTGTTTCTTCCATTTTTTCTCCAATGAAATAATTAAATACACACGAATATAAACTAATTAATATTATTAACCAATTATTTTATAAAATTAATTTCTATACAATTTCTGTACTTCTTTATACCTGAAACAACTTACTTCATGATCGTTTATTAGTCCTGTGGCTTGGAGGTGAGCATATATAATTGTAGAACCGACGAATTTTAATCCTCTTTTCTTCATGTCTTTTGAAACCAAATCACTAAGTGAGCTTGTAGCAGGGAGTTCTTTAGTAGAATTGAATTTATTTATAACCGGTTTCCCTTCATTAAAACTCCATATATAATTAGTAAAAGAACCAAACTCTTTCTGGATTTCAAGAAATCGAGAAGCATTATTTATAGCTGCTTCAATTTTAAGTCTATTTCTAATTATACCGACATCTTGTAATAATTCTTCAACTTTTCGTTTATCAAATTGTGCAACTTTTTTTGGGTTAAAGTTAGCAAATGCTTTTTTATACCCTGATCGGCGTTTTAATATTGTTTCCCAAGATAATCCTGCTTGAGCACTTTCTAATATCAAGAACTCAAAATGTTTTTTATCATCATAACAAGGGACTCCCCATTCTTCATCATGATATTTCATCATAAAATCTTTTTGTTTATGCCAAGCGCAACTATTATTCTCTTTGCTCAATTTCATTTCCATACTCATTCTCGCCCATATTTTTATTAAATGTAAAATACGAAACAAAAAAATAATTTGACAATATGATAGCAAAGTGATATCATTATGCTATCAATTAAATGGAGTTTGGTAAAATGGAAACTATTACCGAAAAAAATGCTTTTAAGCTTAATGGCTACATCATGGTTGTTCTTGCTTTCTTACTCGCAGTTATTGATTTTTTTATTGTTATTGCAAATACCGATTCCGAAGAACCTTATTTTCTAATTTTCTTTATACCGATTTTGATATTATTAGTTTTTTTGATTCGCGGGTTCTTAGTAGTTCAGCCTAATGAATCAAAAGTATTGATTCTTTTTGGTAAATATATAGGAACAATTCGTAATTCTGGTTTTTGGTGGGCGAATCCATTAGCCATTAAAAGACATGTCTCGCTAAGAATAAGAAATTTTAATAGCGAAAAAATTAAAGTAAATGACATTCATGGCAACCCTATAGAGATCGCTGCTGTAATTGTTTGGAAAGTTGTTGATTGTGCTCGCGCTTTATTTGATGTCGAGAGCTTCGAGAAATTTGTAGAAATACAAAGTGAAACGGCTATTCGTGCTTTAGCAACAGAGTACCCTTATGATTCAAATGATAATGAAGAAGAATCGCTTAGAGGCAATACTAAAGAAATATCTGAGAATTTAAGACAGCAATTACAAACTCGATTAGAAGTAGCCGGCGTGCAGGTAGTAGAATCAAGACTTTCTCACCTCGCTTATGCACAGGAGATTGCTCAAGCAATGCTAAGAAGACAACAAGCCCAGGCAGTAGTTGCCGCTCGTCAGAAAATTGTGGAAGGTGCCGTTGGAATGGTTCAAATGGCTCTTGAAGCTTTGAACGAGAAAAATATTGTGAATCTTGATGAAGAGAAGAAAGCCGCAATGGTTAATAATCTTCTTGTAGCACTTGTTTCTGAAACCCAAGCTTCTCCGGTAATTAATACAGGGACACTTTATTAATAATGGGAAAAAAGAAATTTTTACTAAGATTAGATGAAAAAATTCATGCCGCCCTGGAAAAATGGGCGGCTGATGATCTCCGCTCTATAAATTCTCAAATCGAATTTTTATTAAAAGAGTCTCTAAAAAAATCCAACCGAATTAAAGATGAATTAACAAAAACCTTAAATGAAAAATAATTTATAATATTTTTTTGGGTTTAAACCGTTTTATATATTTGTTTGTCTAAAATAGTATGTCTAAATCCAAAAAATTTTTATAAGGTCCATGATGTCTAAATTCTTAAAGCTTGGTTTCTTTCTTTTACTCACTTTCTTTTTTTCAAATCAAATCTATTCACAGACTGTAACAGAAAGAATTGAATCACTCCTTTCTCAAATGACTCTAGACGAGAAAATCCTCCAACTTCATGCAGAGGGGGGATTTAATACTGCTAATAACGACAGGTTGAATATTCCCGGTTTTATTATGGCAGATGGACCTCATGGAGTTCGTGATGGTTTGGCTACTTCATTCCCAGTTGGTATTTCAATGTCAGCTACTTTTGATCCCGATTTAATCGAGAGAGTTGGAATTGCAATGGGTAAAGAGTTTCGTGGTAAAGGAAAACATCAGGCATTAGGACCTTGCCTCGATCTTACACGCGACCCACGAAACGGAAGAACACCTGAAAGCGGCGGAGAAGACCCTTATTTAATAGGTAAAATTAATGCAGCACTTGTTCAAGGAATGCAATCAACCGGCACAATTGCAACCGTTAAGCATTATAATGCAACTCATAAGCAGAATGGCAGGATGAGTAATAATTATACAATTGGTGATCCGATGTTGATGGTGGCTTATGGATTTAGTTTCCGTTCTGCACTTCAGGATGGAGGAGCTCTCTCTATAATGAGTGCTTACAATAAATTAAACGATCAATATGCTTCTGAGAACAAAAATTTACTTACTACGATACTTAGAAATAATTGGGGTTTCCCATTTTATGTGGTTTCTGATTGGGGAGCAATTCATAATTCAGAACTTGCAATCAAAGCCGGTTGCAATATCTGTATGGGCAGCGATAACTATAAAAATGACTTATTGAATTTGGTTAATAGTGGAGCGGTATCAGTAAGTATAATTGATGAAGCAGTAAGAAATGTTCTAAGAACAAAAATTTTAGCCGGGATGTTGGATTATTATCCGGCAGGAGATCCCGCTGATATCAATAGTTTTGCTCATCAAGCACTTGCTCTCGAAGCAGGTAAAAAAAGTTTGGTTCTTCTAAAGAATCAAGATAATCTTCTACCATTGGACAAAAACAAAATCAATAAAATTGCAGTTGTCGGTCCATTCGCAAATTCACTTCCACTTGATGGCGCCGGGAGTGCTTATGTCTCACCTTTTTATACTGTTACTCCTCGACAAGGAATTGAGAGTTATCTTGGTTCTTCTAAAGTTTCTTATGCAAAAGGTGTAGAAGTGGCTTCGGGTAATGCCTCTGATATTGGGACAGCGTTAAACATTTCGAAAACTTCTGACTTAGTAATATATTTTGGTGGATTAGATTCTTCTCAAGAAGGAGAAGGGTTCGATCGTTCGAATGGTTCTATAATGCTTCCAGGTAAACAGAATGATTTTATAAAACAGCTCAAATTAGTGAATCAGAATGTTATTGTAGTTTTAATCAGCGGTGGAGTTTGCTCTGTTACTCCATTTGTTGATGATGCAAAATCTATTTTATATGCTTTCTATCCGGGTCAAGAGGGTGGTAATGCCATTGCACAAGTCTTATTCGGTGATTATAATCCTGCGGGGAGACTTCCTGTAACTATGCCTGTTAATGACAGCCAAATTACAGATGATATTACTGATTTTGATTTTAATAATGACTATGCATGCGGTTATCGATATTATGATAAACAAGAAATGACACCTCAATATGCGTTTGGTTTTGGGTTAAGTTATACTCAATTTCAATATTCTAATTTAGCTATTTCGCCTGATGGTGGTACTTCAGGCGATGTTTATGAAGTGAGTTTTGATCTTAAGAATATTGGTTCTCGTGCAGGTGAGGAAGTATCTCAACTTTATTTATCTTATAAAGGTGCTGATGATTTAGTCCCACCCGTAAAAGAACTTAAGGGATTTAAAAGAGTTTATTTAGATGCAGGTGAAACAAAAACTATTAAATTAATGGTAACAGCAAATGAACTGTATAGATATAATAATAATTCAGATGCGAAAATTTACCAAGTGCCTTCGGGGTATTTTACTTTCAGAGTTGGAGGTTCTTCAGATAATCTTCCATTAGAAAAAACAATTCATATTGCATGGCGTTCAATTAGGTCTGATTTACAAATCGCAAATATTTGGACGATGCCTCGCTATCCATTAAAAGGTCAGCAAGTTCATTTTGTAGCTTCGGTTATTAATAGGGGAAGTGGTTCAAGTCCTAAAGGGCAATTCTTACAAGTAAATTTTTTAGTGAATGGAGTAAAAATTAGTGAAGCATTACAATTTGCAGGATCAATTCCTGCTGGGGGTATGCAATTAATTGAAGGAAATGTAGGAGATGGTGCTGGTCCGAATTATTGGACTGCCGGAGAGCCGGGTGAATATACGATCGAAGCTATTGTTGATCTACCTAATACCATTACCGAGGATGTGGAAGGAAATAATAGTAAGTCAGTTAAGTTAGAAGTTTATCCTGAGCCGGCGGTAAATTTAGCACTCGGTAAATCGGTTAAAGCAACTTCCTCCGAAAGTAATTTATATCCAGCAAATAACGTAACAGATGGAAATTATAGTACACGTTGGTCATCTCTATTTACTGATCCTCAATCGATTACTTTAGATCTTGGTTCGGTTATGGAATTTAATCAGATTAAATTATTCTGGGAAGCCGCCTATGGAAAAGATTATATAATTCAGGTTTCGGATAATGAAACAAATTGGAAAACAATTGCTACTAAAACAGATGGAAATGGAAGTATAGAAAAATATGATATCGAAACATCGGGTAGGTATATCAAAATAACAGGCACAGCTCGCGGAACTGAATATGGATATTCACTTTATGAAATAGAAGTTTATAAAGCAGCAAAACCGGTTTCCGTTGAAGATGAAAAAGAAAGTTTGCTTCCTGTTAATTTCAAGTTAAGTAATAATTATCCGAACCCATTTAATCCTTCTACTACGATTGAATACCAATTGCCAAAAGAAGGAATTGTAAAAATAGAAATATATAATTCCCTCGGACAGTTGGTGAAAGTGTTATCGGACTTATATCAGAATGCAGGTAAATATTCTATTAGTTGGAATGGAAAAGATACTAATGGTTCATCGGTTTCAAGTGGAATTTACTTTTATAGAATGAGCACAGAAGGATTTACACTCGTAAAGAAAATGATGCTTTTGAAATAAAAGTAATTATTAAAATATTTAAAGAATACCTTAGCTGTGAATAAAATTCATGGCTAAGGTACTCTAAAAAACATTATCATGAACTGGCGACTATTGTAGCTTGAACATTATTGGGATAGCCACTTCACATTTCACAGCTTTCCCTTTAATCATTCCGGGTTTGAATTTTGTCTGCATTATTGCCTGTGTTGCAGCTTCATCTAAACCATTACCAACACCTTTAAGTATTTTTGTCCCTACTACATCGCCATTCTCATTTATAAATGCTTTAACAAATACTTTACCCTGAATACCGGCTTTTTTTGCCTCTATAGGATATATAATATTCTTAGAAAGAGATGTAAATCCACCAATAATTTCAGGAACTTGCTCTACTTGGATATAATAGGAATCATTATTCTTTCCAAATAATCCAACTGTTGGGAGGCTTGAATAGGTCAATTCATATTTGCCATTTGATTTTTTTGATGCACTAAAATCCCAAACAAATTGGAAATCTTTACTCACTCCATTTTCCTGATAAGATGAAAAATTCCAATTTTTAATTTCATCATAAATCATTTTATCTAAATTCGGAGAAACACTTTTTACAACTTTCAATTTTGCGAATGAACCATCGCTTTTTGCATAAATTATATATTCAAAATTTATTGTCTCATCTGTTCCTGAATACTCCGATAAAAGTTGATTTACTTCTTTTGTTAAAGTTTCTGCAAATTGAGTATCGGTTACCAATTTGCTATTTACTTCATCAGATTCAAGCATTTTATATTCATTTGCAAAACTTGGAATATAAGAATCTCCGCTGTTACTTTGGCAGCTTGTTATGGACAAAGATATTATTAAAAATGCTAATATTTTTTTCATAGTATTTACCTCACATTTTATTGGCTGTTATAATTATTGATTCTTCCCGTGTGGATTTTATTTCCGCTGACGGAATTGAATTTATTAAGAGTTTTATCATTTTTTCTTGATTCTCTACTTGCATTACTGTTCTTTCGAGTTGCTTTGAATTTATTTGTGATTCTTTAATAAAGTATACTGATATTGCTACCATCACAATAACAAGTAGGTATACTAAATATTTTTGTATATAATTTTGAGAGTAATGGGGAGTCGTTTTAATATCAGCTTCTCTAAGAGAATTTAAAATTTTTGCATCAAATGAGAATGGGAATTTCTCATTTGATTTTTGAAATTCGTTTTTAATAATTCCACATTTTTTAAAATATTCTCGAAGACAATCATTTTTAGAAAGTTGAGTAAATAGATATCCTTCTTTTGATTTATCTAACTCACCATCAACAAATTCATTTATCATTATTTCTAATTCTTCATTTGTCATAATAAGTCTCCATTTATAATTATATTTTCTAATAATTTTATCAATTTTTGTCTTGTTTTGTATAGTCTGCTTTTAACCAAATCCTCATCTATGTCCATAATTGAGGCGATTTCTTTATAAGATAATCCCGAATATTCTTTCAAGTAAAATGGTTCACTTTGTTCGGAAGGAAGATCATTTAGTCCTTTTAATACTATCTCCTTTAATTCCTTTTTTTCATATTCATCATAATAATTTGAATGATCGTTGGAAATATTTTCATTCTCGGTTGGATCATAATATTCCAAATGTTCGTTTCTAATTTTTTTCTTTCTTAAATAGCTGAAGATTTCGTTTCGTGTTGTTTTAAATAGCCAATAACTAATTGTGTCAAAATTTTTAATATTTTCAATATGTTGAAATAGTTTAAGAAAGACATTCTGAAGAATATCTTGGGAAATTGAGCGATTATTAAGCATCCTAACGCAATAATTAAACAATCCCTCTTTATGATGGTTATAAATTATTGTAAACTGAATTATATTTTGACTCTTATTTTGCAAAATTTTATTTCCTTTATATCTTAAAGATGTTTTAAATCTTCAAAAGTTGCTAATATTCAGAAACTATTAAAAAAAACCTGCGTCTAAATTCTTATTGAAATTAAGAAATTATATTATCAATTTAATTACTTCGGGTTTTAAAAATATCAAGGACTTATATGTCAGAAAACAAAGTTGATTTATCCTCATTAAAAATTAACCGTAATCAAGAGAATCGTGGCAACGGGAAAAAATTTATTAAACCAATAATTATTATCTCAGTAATGTTGGTATTGGTAGTAATAGGATATCTCGCTTTCCAATCATTTGTAAGTGGGGAGATAGAAGTAACAACTACAAATGTTTCTATAATCTCATCTTCTGAAACATCGGCGGTTTTGACTGCATCCGGATATGTTGTTGCTCAAAGGAAAGCGGCAGTTGCTTCAAAAGGCACAGGTAGATTAGTCTTCCTTGGTGTAGAAGAAGGAGACCCGGTATATAATAATCAGATTATAGCAAAATTAGAAGACAGCGATATAAAGGCACAACTTGACCAAGCAAAAGCAAATTTAATGCTACAAGAAGCAGGATTAAAAGAAGCAACAAATCAATTTGAAAGAGCGAAAAATTTACTTAAAACAAATTCATCTACACAATCTGAAGTTGATGCCGCAGAGGCTCGCTATCTTACTGTTCTTGCTTCTATTCAACTTGCTAAAGCATCAATAACTGCATCCGAAGTAGCAATGGAGAATACATTAATCAGAGCACCCTTCAATGGGACAGTGCTTACAAAAAATGCTGATGTTGGCGAGATAGTTGCACCATTTGCTGCGAGTGCCTCTTCTAAGGCAGCAGTAGTTACAATTGCAGATATGACTTCTTTACAAATGGAGACGGATGTTTCGGAATCAAATATTTTCAGGATTAAGCCTGGACAAAACTGCGAAATAACACTTGATGCTTATCCAAGAATTAAGTATCCGGGTTCAGTTGCTAAGATAGTTCCTACTGCTGATAGAAGCAAAGCAACTGTAATGGTGAAGGTTGCATTCAAAGAATACGATAAAAAAGTTTTACCTGAAATGAGTGCTAAAGTTCTATTCCTCGGTGATGAAATAAAAAATAATGAAGTAACTGAAATGCTTGTAGTCCCAATCTCGTCAGTAGTAAAGAAAAATGAAAAATATTTTGTTTATAAAATAGTAAATGGAACTGCTGAACTTACTCAATTTCAATCTGGGAGAGAATCTGACGATTATGTAGAAGTCCTCTCCGGAGTTACTGAATCAGATAAATTAATTAATAATCCTTCTGATAAAATTAAAGATGGTACAAAAGTAAAAATTTAATAAATATGTAGAGCGGAGTAAAAATGGCTGCAATAATAAAAGTAAAAGATATTAATAAGTCGTACCAAAGAGATAACTTTGAAGTACCTGTACTTAATAATATTTCTCTTGATGTTGAAGAAGGAGAATTTATAGCATTAATGGGTCCATCAGGTTCCGGTAAAACTACGCTTCTAAATTTAATTGCCGGAATTGATAAGCCAAATAAAGGAAGTATAACAGTTGCAGATACTAATATTGCTACGTTATCCGAATCCGAACTAGCAAAATGGCGCTCTCATAATGTCGGTTTTGTTTTTCAATTCTATAATTTAATTCCGGTTTTGACTGCATTTGAAAATGTAGAACTCCCTTTGCTTCTTACAAATCTTTCTAAAAAAGAAAGAAGAGAGCATGTAGTCGCTGCACTTACTTTAGTCGGATTGGAAGACAGAATGGATCATTACCCTAAGCAATTATCAGGTGGTCAAGAACAAAGGGTTGCTATTGCAAGAGCAATTGTAACTGATCCATTAATAATAGTTGCAGATGAACCGACCGGTGATCTTGATAAAAAATCAGCAGATGATATTCTTTCACTTCTGGAAAGATTAAATAGTGAATATAAAAAGACAATAGTAATGGTAACTCACGATCCTAATGCTGCTTCTAAAGCTCATGTGCAGCGTCATCTCGATAAAGGTGATTTGGTATAGGAGGACTTATGAAAGTATTAAAATTAATGTTTAAAAATGCGTTCAGACATAAACTAAGAACAACTCTTACAATTGTTGGTATTGCGATCGCTGTAATCGCATTTTCTCTTTTGCGTACAGTTGTTACAGTTTACAATTCAGGAGTGGATGCCTCTGCTGCAGATCGCTTAATCACTCGTCATGCAGTGTCATTCATCTTTCCTCTTCCTATATCTTACAAGGATAAAATTCAACAAATTGATGGCGTTGAAATAGTTGCTACTGCAAACTGGTTTCAAGGAGTTTATATAGACAAAGATCAATTTTTTGCTCGACTTGCAGTTGATCCGGAAACTATTTTTCAAGTTTATCCTGAATTTATTTTAACTCCTAAGCAACTTAATAATTTTAAGAAAGAAAGAAATTCTTGTGTGATAGGCAATGAAATAGCAAAACAGTATAATCTTAAAATTGGCGATATAATGACAATTGATGGTGATATTTATCCGGGTAAGTGGGATTTTGTTGTAAGAGGTATTTATAAACCAAAGGATAAAACAATCGATGGTACTCAAATGTTTTTTCATTTCGATTATTTAAATGAAAGATTGG
>JBAYVI010000068.1:0-17331 GCA_041674625.1 Melioribacteraceae bacterium
AAGTATGATTAGTAGGCAAGGGATGTTATGAAAACAATTGCTTTTGGAATAGCTGAAAATCAAAAATATAATTAAATAGGTTGGGTAAAAAAATAATTTATTGAACAAGAAAATTGGTGGTCTGAATGTGATTTTTACGAAAAACTATTTAAATTTTTTAAAAAATTTTCAAACATGTCCTGACGGCAAGATTTTTAATGATGGACTTGGTGCGAGAAGAATTTTTCTAGAGACGACTCCTTTAATATAAAAACATTAAGTTGCTATGAATAACTTAACTATTAGAGAAGCAAATATTGAAGATGCAAAATTGTTGTATGAACTGTCAAATCAAGAAGATGTAAGAGCAAATTCAATTAATCAAAAACAAATTGACTGGAATGACCATCTAGCTTGGTTGAATAAAAAACTTAATGATAGTAATTACAAAATTTTCATATATTTTGATAGAAATAATTACGTGGGACAAGTGAAATTTGAATTAGAAAAAAAACAGGCAACCATAAGTATAAGTATCACAAGAGAGATGAGAGGGCGAGGTTATTCTCAATATATGCTTTCAAAAGCCATTAAAGAATTATTAGCAGCCAATAATTCAATAGCGAATATAATAGCACTTATTAAACCCGTTAATACAGCATCAATTAATGCATTTAAGAAAGTTGGTTTCGCTTATTCCGGTGAAGTCAAAATTAAAAATAGTATTTTCCATAAATATTTACTTAGAAATGAATGATTTATGAAAATCGATAATTTTGATATAAAAAAGAGAGTTTTTATAATTGCAGAACTTTCTGCAAATCATAATCATAATTTTGATATAGCAGTAAAAACTATAAAAGCAGCTAAAGAATGTGGTGCTGATGCCATTAAATTGCAGACTTATACAGCCGATACCCTAACAATAAATTGTGATAATGATTATTTTAAAATTAAAAGTGATTCATTATGGGAGGGTAAAAATCTTTACGATTTATATAAAGAAGCTTTTACACCTTGGGAATGGCACAAAGATTTATTTGAATTTGCAAAAAGTGAAGAATTGATTTGTTTTTCAACCCCCTTTGACATTACTGCCGTGGATTTGCTTGAAAATCTTAATACACCAATTTACAAAATAGCATCTTTTGAAATTTTTGATATAACATTAATCGAATATGTGGCATCAAAAAATAAACCTATTATTATTTCAACCGGAATTGCAACATTAACTGATATTGAAGAAGCAGTAAATGCATGCAGAAGAATGGGGAATAATGACATATCTTTACTTAAATGCACTTCTTCTTATCCTGCCCCTGTTGAAGAAGCAAACCTTTTAACTATTCCAAATCTTCGCGATACATTTAATGTAAATGTGGGCCTTTCTGATCATACTATGGGTAATTCAGTTGCAGTTGCTGCAGTAGCTCTTGGAGCAAAAATTATTGAAAAACATTTCATCTTAGATCGAAAAATTGGCGGACCGGATTCTTCATTTTCTATGGAGCCTGCGGAGTTTAGACAGATGGTTGATTCAATAAGAGAAGTAGAAAAAGCTCTTGGGAAAATTAACTATCAGTTAACCTCTAAAGTAGAAAAAAGTAAAGCCTTTGCTCGTTCATTGTTTATTGTAAAAGATGTCAAAGAAGGAGAAACCATAACTGAAGAAAATGTCCGCTCAATAAGACCTGGATACGGTTTACATCCTAAATATTTCAAAGAAATAATGGGTAAAAAATTTAGAAGAGAATATGAAAAAGGAACACCTTTAAGTTGGGTGCAGTTTGAATAAAATTAAAAATATAGCAATAATTCCAGCACGCGGCGGAAGTAAAAGAATTCCAAGAAAAAACATAAAAGATTTTGTAGGTAAACCAATAATTACATACAGTATAGAAGCTGCTTTGAACTCAGAATTTTTTGATGAAGTTATGGTTTCAACTGACGATATAGAGATAGCAGTTGTTGCCCGTAAATATGGAGCTAGTGTACCTTTCATGAGGTCAAAACTTAATTCAAATGATTTTGCAACAACAGCAGATGTTCTTTTAGAAGTTTTGGAAGAATATAAAAAAGATGGAAAAGAATTTGATTTTGTATGCTGCATTTATCCTACTGCCCCTTTTGTCACATCACAGAAACTTACTGATTCTTTTAATTTAATGATAAATAAAGAAGCAGATTCCGTTCTACCCGTGGTTAAATTTAGTTATCCTATTCAGAGAGCATTGAGAATAAATAGAAAAGGATTATTAGAATTTATTTGGGTGGAAAATATTAATAAAAGAAGTCAAGATTTTGAGACTGCTTATCATGATGCCGGGCAATTTTATTGGATGAAAGCAGAAGAATTTTTACATAATAGAGCCTTAATCACTGAGGATACAGTTGCGTTTGAAGTATCAGAGATGGAAGTTCAAGATATTGATAATCTAGATGATTGGGATTTAGCTTTAACCAAATTTAGTTACAAGTTTAATGTTTAGGT
Source organism: Melioribacteraceae bacterium (assembly GCA_041674625.1). Lineage (GTDB taxonomy): Bacteria > Bacteroidota > Ignavibacteria > Ignavibacteriales > Melioribacteraceae > BRH-c32. The sequence continues at coordinate 2,471 of JBAYVI010000068.1, forward strand.
ATAGTTACAATAATTTCATAGAAAAGTTGAATAAAAATGTACCCATTGAAATTATACATTTCTTTCATCTTTCAATTTCTTCCATTGCTACGCAATTTATTCGGCTTTTTACAGGCATCTTTAACGCGAGGTTATTAACTCCTTATTTATATGCAACCAATACTTCTGTTTCAACATTAGTACGATACCTATCCTACTCTCATCTAGGTGCACAAAATGGACTGAACCGACAACTCCCTATCGAAATTGGTAAAAATGATATAGAAGGATTTAAACTTTATTTAGATAGTACTTTCACATTCTTAATTTTTATTAATTTCATTCTGTTTTTTTTGTTTATCATTTTGAAAGTGAGTGGGTATTCTTACTATGACATTTTACCAAACAATTACTTTTTAGACATATATTTATTGACCTCCGGGAGTTTGTTTTACCAATTTTTCTACTCTTATTTAGTATCGACTAGTAAATTTAAAATGATTTCAATACTAAGAATGAAGTTTGACATCACAGGTAGTATTGTTTCGGTTGGTGCAGTATTCTTTTTCTCATTACATGGTTTGTTGTTTACTCAGGTTGCTTTACTTTTTATCCAAATTATTATTATGATGAATAAAGTAGACTACAAGGTGAAGCTTCGTTTTAGTTTTAAACACCTCTTTGAGTTGATAAAAATCGGCGCATTTATTTTAGTTGCGAGTCTTTTGGTTTATTTGTTTTCAACATTGGACTTTTTATATGTTAGTTCACTTTTTTCAAAACAAAATGTTGGATTCTATGGTTTTGCAATTACTTTGGTTGGGTTCTTTAAGCTTTATGCCACTAGTATGTCAGATATTCTGGCGCCAAAAGTAGGTAAGCATTTTGGTGAGAATAAGGAGCAACCAATTAGTTTGGGGGTTTTTGTAACGGATTATGTTTTTTTATTTATTGTTATAATTTTTTTATTTGCAGCAATATTTTTTTTTATGATACCCTTAATCATCAAATTCTTTTTACCTGATTATTTAGGAAGTATCAAAGTATTCCATTATCTGATTTTAGCAACTATTCCTATGACAGTTTATATCCCCGCTGGGCATGTTATTACAGTGCTAAAACGGCAAAAGAGTTATATTACTATTATTGCTTTCTTTACATTAATCTTTTTTGGGTTGTTAAAAACCTATCCATCTTCAAGATTATCGTTAGAGAAAATATCATTCATGGTGATGGTTATATCATTTTTGGTATCAATTTCAATAATAATCTTTTCTAATTATATAGTCTTTAAGAACGAATTGCCATTTAATAAAATTATTAAATATTGTTTAACTTTATTATTTTTAATATATGTAATGTATATTTCGATTGACAACTGGGTTGGGGGCTCTGATTATGAATTTATCTTATTCACTCTAATTAAATTAGCTATTTTCTTATTTATTTTATTCATAGTATTTTATTACTTCGATAAGGCAAACACACTGATCGTAAAATTAAAAACTCTAACAAAATATTTAGTTAAATGAGGTTTAAGATTATAAAGACATTAAAAGATATTATTAATGATTTTGTCCAACACCATTTTGACATTAAACTCTTGCGAAGATTCATTCCTATGCGCTTCTGGGAAAGAACCGGTAGAATTAATCGATTACATAGATTGTATATTAATAAAAGATTAACTGAAATCGAGTTTAATAAGCAAATAAAAGGGAAGAAAATATTATTTCTTAGGATGAGACATGTACCAAGGCACCTAACTCTCGAAGTTTCTCTGGCTGTAAAACTAGTTTCAAAAGGAAATAAATGTGTTTTCGTTTCTTGTAGCTCTATTTTACCGATTTGTAATGCATGGGATATAAGAGATTTAAATACAAGAGAAACTTGTAATTATTGTTCTAATAATAATGTATACTTTTCTGAAAACTTTCCCTTTAATATGATCTTTTTGGGGAATTATGTTACCAGTATGGAAGTTGATTCGATCAAGAATAAATATAACAATTTAAAAATAGACGACTTAAAATCATTCAGAGTTAATGATATTGATTTAGGTGATGAACTGTATCTATCATTAGCCAAATTTTTGTTTAGGGGAAATGTTCCCGAAACGCCAATAAATTTAAAATATGCTAGAGATTTTGCGATATCTGGTGAAATCATTGTTACGGGATTGTTAAGGGTCTTCGAAAAAGAAAAACCTGAAGTTGTTATTCTGAACTCTGGACATATTTTTTGGTTTGGGATAGCATATAAAATATTGAAAAAATTTAATATTAAAACAGTATCTTATGACGAAACGAATATTGCAGTAACAAAACTAACCTGGACTTTTGACGATACTAATCCATGTGTTGATTACAATTGGACAAATCATTGGGAGAGAGAAAAAGAAAAAAAATTAGAGACAAAAGAGTTCGAAAAAATAAATGAACTAATCGAAACCAGAAAAAAATATTTCTTATATCAGCAAAATACAGACACAATTCCATTGCTTCAAAGATGTGATATTTCGAGATATAATACAAAAGTTGCCTTATTTACAAATGTGTTATGGGATGCTACAGTAGTCGGGAAAAATCCAATTTTTGAATCAATGATGGATTGGATCTCGCATACAATCGATATTTTTAATGGAAATCATGATTTATGTTTAGTTATAAGGGTTCATCCAGCAGAGGCCGGAGTTTATGGAATGATCTCTAAGGAAAGAGTTAGATTAGAACTTCAAAATAGGGGTATTGTTTTTAGAGAAAATATTTTTTTCGTTGATGCTGAAGAAAACGTGAATTCATACGATATCATAGACAAATGTGATGTAGTCCTTTCTTATGCATCAAATATTGGATTAGAAGCTGTTTTGGACGGTAAACCAGTGATTGTTGTAGGTGCACCTCATTATAAGAATCGGGGTTTCACATTAGATCCGAAATCAATTAGTGAATACGATACACTATTAGAAAAAGTATTAAAAGGGGATACTCTAATTTTACCAAAAGTTGAATTAGCAAGAAAGTATGCAAAATTAGCGTTTATTGATACTCAAATCGATTTAAAAATATTTAAAGATAAGCATCCTCATAAGATTAATAATATTAACATTAATTCTTTTGCTGATATTAGTGACGAATTAAAAACTGTTTCACTAATCTGTGATTGGATAACTAAAACTGATCTTTCTGGATATTATATTCAAGATTGGGGGTCAAATTATAAGTAACTTTATCATCGTTTTAGTTTTCCTTTTTTTAGGTATAGGATATCTTGATTTCGGTTATCTTAAGACATTAATTTCTCTTCTTTTAATTGCTTTGTCTATTTTAAGAATATCCGATCATGTTGCAAAAAAACAAAAAATAACTGTTGAAATAAAAGTAGCAGGCTTTTTGTTTGGATTAATAGCAGTTGCAATTTCCATAAATTTTGTTGATAAGCAAATCGAGGTGTACAATTATATTCCAGGTATCTTGGTCTATGTAGTTTTATCACTCGAAAATAATTTAAACTACAAATTCTTGCTTCGTGTTATAACTATATTTATTTCAATTCAAATATTTCTTGGTTTTCTACAATATTTTTTTCCTAAGGCCTTTGATTCTATTTTTTCTTTTTATTTGCATGGTGATAATGCTGCCTCAAATTATCATCGGAAAATTGGAAGACTAACTTCTTACTGGCTTGAAGCACCTAGATATGCTACAGTATTAGCTAGTTTATTCCCATTTCTTTTTTATAAGTATTTTAAGAAAAGAAAGTTCATGTACATCACTCTTATAGTTTTATCAGCATCACTATTGTTTTTGACTTTTACTAGAGTGGCATTATTTTCAACAATAATAGTCTTTGTCATTGTCATTATATATTTTTCTCCGAAGATAAAATTGAAGAGTGTTTTGTTCGTTTTATTTGGGGCGGTGGTGGGGTATTTATTATTAAATTTTTATTTGGAGTATGTGCCTTTCGAAACTTTTCAAAGAATAATTGACCCAGTGAAATTCCAAAATGAACTTTTAGATAAATATGACAATTACAATCGTATATTTATTCTGATACAACTATTTCCACTAACTTTAAAATTTCCTGTGCTCGGTTCTGGTAGATTATACATAGACTATCTTTTATTTAATTTTTCATCAGTTCATAACAGTATCTTACAGTTTATTTTAATGTTTGGTTACTTATCTTTCATCTTATTTGGTTATTTAATTTTTCGAAATCTTAAACCCACTGTGTTGAATTTTTTCAAAACTCATTCTTTTGTTTTAGCTTCAACTTTGGCTTATTGCTCAATTTTATTTATTGGATTGTTCCATGGTGTTTTACTGGATGGGCCAATCAATCTATTCTTTTGGTTTCTTTTAAGCTTAACCACTAATAATTATGAAACTAATTCCTAAATAAAGATATTATGGTAAGCATTATAATTTGTACATATAATCGGGTAAAATATCTCATTGACACTATCAATTCGTTAAAACAATATTTAGAAAGTTTTCAAAATATAGAACTTATTATTGTAGATAATGCATCTAAAGATAATACATCAGTAGTATGCAAAGATTTAATTAGGGCATATCCATTATTAAATATTAGATATATTTATGAAACTAAAATTGGTCTTGCCCATGCACGAAATAGGGGAATAAATGAATCTGAAGGTGAAATAGTAATTTTTTTAGATGACGATGCAATTCCTAAAGAAAATTGGTTGAGTGCAATATTGGATGTATTTGTAACTACTAATGCATATGTAGTTGGTGGTAAAGTTGACCTAAATTATGAAACAAATAAACCTAAATGGATAACAAGTGAACTAGAGTCAATGTTAACAAAACTTGATATTGGGAATGAAGTAAAAAAAATTGATATTAATAATTGTTGGCTTGTCGGAGCAAACTTGGGATTTCGAAAAAAAATTTTGGAAAGAGTTGGTTTATTTAATATACAGTTGGGAAGAAAAGGAGAAAAATTAATTTCCAACGAAGAAACAGAGCTTATTAAAAGAATTAGTAAGGTCACTAATGAAATTTATTATACTCCTTTTGCTATTGTTGACCATTTTGTACCTAAAGAGCGGTTAATATTGAAATGGTTCATAAAGAGATCTTTTTATGGCGGCTATTCATCAAATAGTTTTACACTTGAGAAAAAAAATAAAATTGAAAATATAGCTTTAAATATATTTTTGATAATTAAGTATATTCTAATGTTTTTAATTACGCATAACAAAAAAGTGTCGTTAATAAAAACAGCATATGTTCTAGGCGTTTTTGCGAGTACAATTAAACAATATTTGACTAAAGAATCTTGAAAATCGCTTTCTATTCATATTGGTATTTACACTATACTGCTAATTTAGCAAACGAGTTAGTAAAGACAAACAATGTGTTTGTTTTTGTTAATAAAAATTCTCAAGAAGTAAATAATTCCAAAGATGTATTTGATATATTTAATAATTCAATAAAAATAATTGCAAATAATTATCCTCAAAATAAAATAAAAAAAATCTCATGGATAATTAAAATATTAATATCCATTAAAAAAAATAAATTCGACGTTTTGCATATGCATGAATCAAGGTCAATTTTACCACTTTGGCCAATTAAATTGTTTTTTCCTTCTCTACCAATCATCTGGACCTTACACGATGTTAGACCACATCTAGGTGAGGAGAAGTATTACAAAAATGAATTGGTCTTGAAATTAAATAGAATAATGGTACACGAGATTATAGTGCACGGCGAGTTTATTAAAAATCAATTACTTTCTGAATGTGCATACATTGACAGATGGAAAATTCACGTATTACACCATGGGGCTCTTAACAGTTATAAGGAAAAGACTAAAGAGTGTTCTATAAATATAAAAGCAGATTATATTCTTTTTTTTGGTAGAATGTATAAATACAAAGGGTTGAAGGTTGTTATCGAAGCCCAACCCATTGTTAACAATTCTTTTCCTGATTTGAAGTTCGTAATTGCCGGCAGAGGAGATGATTTAGAAGAGCAGAAATATAAAATAAAGGGAAATGACTCCTTTATTATTTTTGACTATTATTTATCAGATAATGAAGTCAATTATTTATTTGATCATACGCAATTTATAATTGTTCCATATTTAGAAGCAAGTCAAAGTGGCGTGATAGCACTTGCTTTTTCTTATGGAAAAACAGTTGTTGCTTCTAATGTTGGTAGTATCCCGGAAATAGTTGACAATAATCATAACGGATTAATTATTCCCCAAAACAATCATATTGAATTAGCAAACGCAATAATAAAACTATATTCAAATAAGGTGTTATTAAAAAGATTATCGACAGGAGCCAATAATTTTTCTCAATCAATATTAAGTTGGCATTCAATCAGCGAAATGACAAAAACTATCTACTATTCGAGTATGAGAAAAAAATGAGAATCGTAATCCTTAGTCATTATTCAACATTCCAGTTCAAGGATTTATTGGTTTTAAAACAAAATCAAAATGAACATCCTTATCCTTGGGTACGTAATCTTGCTGAAGGACTTGCTTTAATCAATGATAATGATGTTTTTGTAATAACCGTTCGTAGTACTCTTCAAAAAACACAATCTATAAAAGTTAACGGAGTCAATTATTTATTTGTCAAATCGTCAAGTTGGTTTTTAAGGTTTTTAACATTAGGCTTAATAGAGATATTTAAATTAAATAATATGATTAATAAAATTAAACCAGATTTAGTGCATTCCTTAGATTTGGATTTTTATGGATTTTGTGCAACTATATCAAAATTCAAACATTTAATAACTATTCACGGGATTCCGAAAGTATTTTGGCGATTTTCAAAGCAAACTATTGGAGCACGAATCAAAAAAAAGATAGTTTATTTTATATTAGAAAATACTGAATATTTTATAATTATATCTCCCTATGTTTATAATTTTTTAAAAACTAATAAAAAAACAAACTATATTTATGAGTTTATAGAAAACCCCATAAGTATGAATTATTTTTCTTATTCAATGAACCTAGTTGAAAAAAAACGACAATTAATTTGGATCGGAACTATCCAAGAGAGAAAAGGTGTAACTGAATTGATACAAGTTATTGCTTCGATTCCCACAATAACAATAAATATGATTTTTTCATATGTGGATAATGAGTATTTTCTTCTAATAAGAAAATTAATTGAAGAATATAAATTGTCAAATAGGATAAACTTACTTGGTTATAAAAATGAAGTTGAAATTATTAATTTACTGGATGAGTCTTATTTATTAGTATTAACTTCAAAGGAAGAAACTGCGCCAATGGTCATTTCTGAATCTTTTGCTAGAGGTGTTCCAGTAGTTTCATTCGACATTGGCGGAATTAATTACATGATTGACAATTGTGAAACAGGTTTTACTGTTGAATATGGAAATATTCTTGAATTTTCTAACCGTGTCAATGAATTATTATCTGATGAAGAGCTGTATACAATCACAAGTATTAAATGTAAGGAAAAAGCGAAAAACTCCTATCATCCAAAGAAAGTTGCAGAAAAAACAAGTTTGTTTTATAATCATATAATAAAAGAAGAATATGAAACTTGATAAGTTAATTAGAATGTTAATTACACCTCTTGTCCTTCAACTAGAAAAATTCCCAAAACTTAAACATTTTTTTTGGGTATACTTGTCTCAAAAGAAAGAATTTCGCTTTCATAAAAAAGACAATTGGAGGAGAACCCAAGATTTTTTAAAACAAAATGATTTTCTATTTAAGCATTGGGGATTTAATGAATTTGACTATGAAAATAAAGTAATAATCGATATCGGTGCTGGGTCAAAACTACGATCGAAATATTTCAGAGGGTCTAAGATAATAGCAATTGAACCTCTGGCAGATAAATTTGTAAAAAAAATTGATTTTTGTGATTTGCGAGAAGCATATAAAATTTATTCATTGCCTGCCGAGAATATGATTGAAGAATTAAAGGGAATTGCTGATTTGATAATTTGCATAAATGTTTTGGATCATGTTGATAACTATCAAAAAGTACTCAATGCAGCTTACTTTTATTTAAAAAATGATGGGAGGTTTTTATTATCAGTTGACTTACATGAAACTGCAACGATAGAACATTCAGTTTCATTAGATGAAGGAAAACTTGAAAGTCATTTTGTGAAATCAAACATAAGAGTATTGAGAAAAATAAAAAGTTTACCAAACAGCGCTTTTTATGGACAAGGTGAAACCGTTACTTATATTTTAATTTGGAATGAATAAAAATAAATTTATAGTATAATTAATTTTTATTAATTGAAAGCGTTGAAATAGAATGAATAATATCTTCATTGTTGGGACAGAGTATCAACTGCTACAAGCACAATGCCTTAATTTGCAGCTACGCAAAACTTATGAAAAGAATTATCTTGGGATTATTGGGAATAGGAAAATTGATTTAAATTTAATTGATAGCGCGTGTTTTGATAGCATTATTCTTTTCCCCTCTTTATATCCTGATGGCTCAATTTATAAGTTAACGAAAAAATATATTGATAAATTGGAATATTTATATAACGAAATATTGCTAAATTATCATTTATTGAATTCATTACCAATAACACTAATTGGGGCGCATGATGAAACCACAGAATTTGCAGTCTTAAAAAAAATAATCACTCCATTTTTCTATGTTAGCATTGAAGACGGTTTAGCAAACTATTATTCTAGAAGCAGTGTTGATAAGCTAGTCATCATAACAAAAAATATTTTATTTGATCATATTTTTAAAAAAAATATAATATTATATAGTAACTATGGTGAGGCTAAGAATGAAATTAGTTATAGATTATTTCCTGAATTATCTTCGAACAAAGGTTCACATACTGATTTAAAACCCATATTAAAAAGTACTTTAGGATATTATTGGGAAAAAATACATAGTAAATTCCCCGTTTCTGAACATAGGTTTTTAGAAAAATATAAAGAGATACATATTGTCCCAAGCTTTTATAAAAAATATGATTACAATAAACTATTAGCAAAGAACCTAGATGCGATAATCTTACCCCATCCTTCTCAAAGAACGTTTATTAGTACTCAAATAAATAGTGAAAAAATTTATACTGGTTCTTTACCACTTGAGTTATTATTATATGTTAATAGTAATATTCGAGAAATACATTTTTACTCTCCAAGTACCTCAATTATCACCGTGTTAGCATTATTTGAATGTAAGATAGTCTATTATCATGGAATATTCGCCCGTAGATATAGATCTTTGTTTATGAAGTTTAGTTTAATGTTTCCAAATAATTTTATTCTCGAACGCCCATGAAAAAAACAGTATTAATGATCATTGAACATACAAGTATTCCTTCTGACACTATTGTTTGGCAAGATGCTTTGACTTTAAATAGTGATGGTTTTGAGGTAATCATTATCTCCCCAAAATCAAAGCTTGATTATTCTATTTATGAAAACAAAAGCAATATTAAAATATTTCGTCATCCAAGGTTTTTCGACGGTTCTTCTGTTTTTCTGTATATACTTGAATATTTGGAGGCATTATTTTGGGAAGCGATTTATCTCATCTTCGTTTTAATAAGGTATAATTTTAAGATAATTTATGTTGATAGCCCGCCCGACTTTATTGCCCTTTGGGGAATCGTGTCAAAATATATTTTGAAAAAAAAATTTGTTTTTAAAAGAGATGATATTTATCCCGAGCTATATTGTGTGAAATATTCAAAAAAGAAAATAATTTACCGTTTATTATTGATGATAGAAAAAATTGCACATAGAACTGCTGATATTTCTCTTGTATTAAATGATTCAACAAAAGAATTAATTTTGAGTCGAGTAAATATTTCAAAGGATAGAATCAAGGTTATTCGATTTGGTCCAGATATAATAAATTTTTTGCCTTCAAAAACAAATCATTTTGTAAAAAAAAACAAGTATTTGATTGGTTATGTTGGTGTGTTGGCCCAACAAGAGAATATAGATGGATTATTAAGAATATTTGAAACTTTGTTGAGCTTACGAAAAAGTTTTGAAACAGAATTAGTAATAGTTGGCGATGGACCAGAAGCAAATCAATTTATTAGTTTTGCAGAAATTATTGGTATTTCTAAATATGTTAATTTTGTAGGAAGAAAGAGTTGGTTGGACGGTTCTATGATGGATATATTAAATAAATGTGATTTATTTGTATGTCCAGATGAAAAGAATGATATGAATGACAGGACTACTATGTCAAAAGTTATGGAGTATATGGCATTATGTAAACCTATTGTTATGTATGATCTAAAAGAAAATAGAATTACTGCTGAAGACGCTGGGATTTATGTAGATTCTGGGAATGAACTAGAGTTTGCGAAGCAAATAAATTATTTATTAGAAAATAAATCAGAAAGAGAATTTATTGGTATGCGTGGATATCAAATATTTATTGAAAAATGGCAATGGACTCATCAAAAAACAAAACTTATAGAGGTCTTCAATAATTTGTAGTTCGATTTAAATGTTAAAAATTCAAACTCCTTATCGCATTTCAAAGTCATTACTTCATTCTTTCCTTCTAGAAAATGGTTTTGATAACAAATTCAGTTTCAAACAAAAAGTATATTATAATTATTTGAGGCCTATCCTACCTATTGGTGTGCGTCAAAAACTACAAGAAAAAGTTAATAGTAAAATAATATGGAAAAAAAATTTTATAGATGATACTTTATTGTCAGTGTTAATGAGAGACAGATGCTCAAACGAAACCATTACTAAATTAAAATACAAAAATGATAAAAAATGTGTGATTGTTTTAACACATGATGTTGAAGAACAGCAAGGATTTGACTTTATTCCGCAAGTTATTGAGTTAGAGGAGAAGTATGGATTCAAGTCTTCATGGAATATTGTACCTTATAAATACAAGATTGATGACGGGAGAATAAATTTTATAAAGCAAAACGGGCATGAAATAGGGATACATGGATATAACCATGATGGGAAATTATATTATTCTGAAAAAATATTTAATGAACGTGTCCCTTATATAAATGAGGCGATAAAGCGTTATGGAGCAGTTGGATTCCGATCACCACAAGTACATCGGAACTTAGGTTGGTTACAGAAACTTAATATTGACTATGACGCTTCTTGTTTTGATTATGATCCATTTCAACCTTTTCCTGGAGGAACTGGTTCGATATGGCCATTTATAGCAGGTAAGTTTGTAGAATTACCTTATACGCTTCCTCAAGACCACACTATGTTTTACGTCCTTCAGCAAAAAAATATTTCCATATGGAAGAATAAAGCAGACTGGGTAGCAAAAAATCGAGGCGTGATTTTACTTATTACACATCCTGATTATTTAAGAGAAAAAAATTATTTTAACATGTATGAAGAATTACTCAAGTATTTTAAAACAATTGATTGTGCGTGGTACTGTTTACCGAGAGAACTAGCCAGTTGGTGGAAGAAGCAATAAATACAGTTATTAGCGTTTTATATTATTTATAATTATAAATAATAAAAATTAATCACATTCAATAGGTGAAGTATGAACATTCCATTCTTAGACTTAAAAGCTCAGTATCGTTCAATTAAAGAGGAAGTTTTACCGGAGATTAATAACGTATTGGAGAATACTGCTTATGTATTAGGGAAGCCGGTTATGGAATTTGAAAAATCGTTTGGCTCCGTTCACGGTTGCAGCTACTGTTATGGTGTTGGAACGGGAACAGCGGGAAACCATATGGTGTTATGGGCTCTTGGAATTGGTGCTGGTGATGAGGTGATAATTCCAGCAAACACATTTATAGCTACTGCATGGGGCGCAACATTATGCGGAGCTAAACCTGTATTTGTTGATTGCCACCCGGTAAGCTATAATATTGATCCGGCAAAGATTGCAGCTGCTATTACACCAAAAACAAAAGCAATTGTGGCCGTTCACCTCTACGGACAACCGGCAGATGTGGTGGGAATCAGTTATGAATTAGGAATTTTGAGTTTTGAATTTAAAGAAAAGGGAATTTTTGTTCATAAAACCACCGGACAAACAATCTATTTGGTTGAGGATTGCGCGCAAGCTCATATAAGTGAATATAAAGGAAAAAGAGTTGGAGGATTTGGCATTGCATCTTCATTTAGTTTTTATCCGGGCAAGAATTTGGGTGCGTATGGGGAAGGGGGAGCTGTTATGACAAATGATGAAAATCTTGCAAAGAAATTTAAAATGATTAGAGATCATGGTGCTGAACAAAAATATTATCATCAAATATATGGTCATAATTATAGAATGGAAGGAATACAGGGTGCTGTACTAGGTGTTAAACTAAAACATCTTGAAGAATGGACGAATGGAAGAAGAAAAGTTGCCGAGAAGTATAAAGAACTACTAAAGGAAGTAGATGAAATAATATTACCTAAAGAAATGGATTACGCGAAACATGTATACCATTTGTTTGTGATAAAAGTGAAATGTCTCGTAGAGTCGCAAAGATCCCAAAGAAGAGATGAGCTTCAAAAATTTCTAAATGAGAATGGGATATCGACAGGACTTCATTACCCGGTACCTCTTCACCAGCAACCATGTTTTGAACATTTAGGATATAAAGAAGGAGATTTCCCGATTGCAGAGGAATTGGCTGAAGAGGGACTTTCGTTGCCGATGTTTGCTGAACTTAACGAAGAGCAAATAGGATTTATTGCAGAAAAAATTAAAGAATTTTTCAAGATTTAATACTTGTTGTGAGGTTGCTTTAGGCTGGTAGGTATAAAAACAAACAGCCTCATTTTTACTTACTCAGAGAATACATTTGAAACTTCCTAGATACAAATATTTTCTTGCGTTAATTGATTTTGTTATTGTCCTTTTGACATTCTATGAAGCAAGATTTTTAGCGATCAATTTATTTGGTAAATTACACTCTACTAATTTGCCAAATTTTTATGGAGTATCTTATAACTTTATTTTTTCTACATTCCTATTAAGTATTGCATTTTTATTCATCTTTCAAAATAATTATCTCTATAAAATCAACATATTTCTTTCTCAGGCATCCCATCTTGTTTCAATAATTAGATCAACATTTTACGGTGCGATAATATTAATTATTGTTTCATTCGCATTTAAGATTTCCACAGTCATTTCCTCGAGAACAATAGTCATTGTTTTTATTTTTATGCTTGTTTTAAATCTTGTAGTAATCAGATTATTATTGCTCCCTTATTTTTATCTTCGCTATTCTAGTGTTAAACCAAGAAGAAAGAATTTGATAATTATCGGAGCAGGCAAGGCGGGGAAGCTTCTTGGAACTAAAGTACATTTTGAAAAACTGCACGGGCTAAATCTAATCGGGTTTCTTGATGACAATCTTGAGGAGGGAAAAGAAGTTTTTCTTAATTATATAGTTTTGGGAAAACCTCAAAACATTATTTCAATCTGCACAGAACATAATGTAGGGGAGATTATAGTTTCAATAGATAATATCACACATGACCGGCTTATTGAAATAATTGAGATGTGTAATAAAACAAATGCGATTGTGAGGGTTAACTCAGAATTGTTTAAAGCTGTATCTGATAATTTTACAACTGAAACCTTTTCAGACATTAACGCGATTGAAATTTCTCCGAGAATTTCATCAAATATAAACTTAATCCTAAAACGTTCGTTTGATTTAATTGGTGCTTCATTAGGTTTATTAATTCTTTCTCCAATTTTCATTTTGATTGCAGTTTTAATAAAGTTTTCTTCAAGTGGGCCTGTATTTTTTTCTCAGATTAGAATTGGTAAAAACGGGAAGCCTTTCAAATTTTACAAATTCAGGTCAATGACAATTTCCGATGAAACTGATCTGGAAAGGAAAGAAAAAATGATCAGGTTTATGAAAACTTCTGAAGTCATCGGCTCGGCAAAGATCATCAATGAGGTGAGAATTACAGGAATTGGAAAATTTTTGAGAAAGACATCAATTGATGAACTACCTCAATTATTTAATGTAATTAAGGGGGATATGAGTTTAGTAGGTCCCAGACCATGTTTGGAATATGAATATAAGAATTATGATGAATGGCACAAAAAAAGAGTAAGTGTATTACCAGGCTGTACTGGCTTGTGGCAAGTTTCAGGTAGAAGCAGTGTTGCGTTTAACGATTCGGTAATAATGGACATTTATTATGTGAACAACATGTCGCCTTGGCTTGATCTCCAGCTTATACTTAAAACAATTCCGGTTATGATTTTTGGCAGAGGGGGAAAGTGAGAAAATAATTGAGAATTGTGAATTATGAATGATGATTAAAAAACAAAAGCTTTAAAGTGCGAATGACTTAACGAAAAATAAATGGTAAAAGTAAAATAACTAACAAAAAAAATGGGGGAAGCAATGGTGTTAAGCCATTTTCAAACCAAATTAAACGAGTGAGGTAAAAATGAGAGTCGGAATTCTGGGTCTCGGATACTGGGGACCAAATCTAATTAGAAATTTTTCGGGAAATAGTGATGTTAGAGAAGTTTCAGGATGTGATTTAAAAGAAGCGAGATTGAAATGGATCAACGAGAGATTCCCATCTGTTAAATTAAGTTCTGATCCAAACAAATTTGTAACAAATCCGGAACTGGACTGTGTTGCAATTGCATTACCAGTAGGTTTGCATTTTGAATATGCGAAAAAAGCACTTGAATCGGGGAAGCATATCTGGGTTGAAAAACCTTTTACCGCTACAAGTGCAGAAGCCGTAGAGTTGATTGAATTAGCCGAGAAAAAGAAGTTGACAATCTTTGTTGATCACACTTTTATTTACACCGGCGCAGTTCAAAAAATTAAAGAATTGGTGAACAATGATGTACTGGGAGATATTCTCTATTTTGATTCCGTTAGAGTTAATCTGGGATTGTTTCA
>JBAYVI010000069.1:0-17305 GCA_041674625.1 Melioribacteraceae bacterium
ATTAAGGAAAACATATTCTCCACCGACATGTACTCTTTCAGAATAATCATTCGAGTGGATTGCATCCACGTTTAATGTCATTCTATGTGTATCCCAATCGCCGCCTAAGAAAAGGTCTTTTCCTCCGAGCAGATCAATCGATGCACCAATTCTATATAAAAGAGGTATTTCAAACGATTGACGTGTTTCATCACCTGAATACATCCATCTTGCTTGAGATGAAAAGTTCTGTGCACTCATCGCTATGCGTATTCCTTTCCAGCCCGTTTCATAATAGCTACCTACATCGAATGCCCATATACTTGAATAATATTTATGCAAATCCTCTCTATAATAATGTGCATTCACACCAATTGATAATTTATCGGTAAACTGACGTGCATAAGAAAAACCAAGCGACATATCTTTTCCGGTGAATGTATTGCCAGTACGCGTATCCATTCCACCAGTCGGACTTGTTACGAAAGCTTCTTCGAGATCACCATAATTTAGTATAGTATAATTAAATCCTACTACTCCAAAACTACCGAGATTAACTGCTGCTGCAGCAGACATTAAATTAAGTTCAGCAAACCATTTAGTATAATGGACTGCCGCTTCCTGTCCAGTAACTTTTGTTAATGCTGCAGGGTTCCAAAACATTGCATTAACATCATTAAGATTAGCAATTGAGGCTTCTCCCATCGCAGTCTCTCTTGCACCTATTCCTATCTTTACAAACTGCATTGAAGTCCTACCGACTTTCTTAAACTGCGCTTGAGTAGTGCCGGCTAACCCAATAATGACTGCTATTAATAATAACTTTTTCAATTTACCTCCGGGTAAAAACTTTTTATCTTATTTTTTCTCACTATCTGATAATCATAAACTTGCCGGTATCTCTTTGACCAATAGTTCCATCGGTCTTCGATTCAATTACAAAAATATAAAGACCTGGGGCTACTAATAGACCTGAATCCGATTGCTGATCCCAAGCAACACTACCTGCTAAATTTCCTCTTTCGTCTGGTCCGTGATTTAAGGTCTTTACCAATTCACCGGCTATATTGAATATTAATATTTTTGCTTTTTCAGGCAGATTTCTAAATTCAATTTTTCTTGGATTCGGTTCTCCAAAACTATGATTTGCATCTCCTTCGATATATGGATTCGGAACTACAAAAACATCCCATCCCACCTTTGAAAGGTCTATCGGTCCTGGTTTTGCAGAGGTTAATTCAGTTCTGTTTACATCAGCGCTTTTTAATTCCGGTAATTTATTTACTAAAGTCCCGTTTGAAGATGTCCAAGGCTTTGGAACTAAACTATATGATTCTACATAATAATAGAACTCAAATCCGAACTGTAAATCTTTATCTAAAAATTCATATCGTTCTGCTTCGGAATTCCAATATTTATGAAATTCACCTTTTGGTATATCTGCAATTAAGTCCCAGATCCCTCTTTCATCCGATCCTCTATAAACTCTATATCCGCTTAAATCATTACTTCCATCAAAAAAGAGATTATTAGCACCATCCATAATTTTTGCATCTTCAGCTATTTTATCCCATTGAATTGCAATCACTGCTGTATCAGAACCTCGTGAAGCATTTGCAGCTCTAACGTTTGGTGCAGGTGGTGCTTCCGGTACATCTGCAAAAATCTCTACTCCATTTACTTTCGCTCCATATCCCCATTTAACTGCATTTCTCGCCGCTTGAGCATTTCTTATAATTGCAGTAATTGAACTATCAGGGAATGTTCTATTCGGATCACCTTTTGCTACTTCCTTTAAGTCTAACTGACCGGCAACTTCAGCAACCATTATTCGTATAGAATCTCCAGGTGCTAATTTATAAGGTCCAAATGATGATGTGTACCATGCGTAAAGTGTACCATCATTTGGTCTTTGATATTCGTGCTTTGCAAAATCATAAAAGAATGGCGGTTGAAATTTTCCTAATCCAAAATACTCATTGAAATCAAGATCCTTCCCTTTGAAGTTATCTCCTTGATCATTATATACTGAAAAATAAGCCGGGTCAGCATCAAATGGATCGGTAGCCGCTCCGGGGAATGGAGTACGATATAAGAATACAAATCCAAAACATGCCGGATCTTGAAGTTCCGGTAACCATTCTGGTTTTAATCTTAATATATCCTGCCAGTTATTTTTTTTGGAGTATAAATCCCACGCCACAGGCTCTCTTCCACCATTAAAATCGCGGCTAAAATAAAGGAGCCCTTTTCCATCGCCAGCATTTCTATTTTCAAATTGATAAACATCTGAACCCGGTTTACCTCCATATCCTCCAAACCCTCCAGCAGGAGCCGCTGAAGAGATGAATGATGCCGGATCATAATGAAAATTCAATATCCCTTTTGTTGATACTGAAATTCCAGAATGGAATACAAACCACACTTCATCTAAAGTCTGATCATATTTCATAGTTTTATTTAATGATGGAATTACCATGTCCCCGGTATTCTTAAAAACATAATCATAAATAATAAAATCACTATATCCGGGCACACTCCAAACCATTGAACGCTGCTTAACTGTTATTCCTGTTACTGTTGGTCTTTCATTATAAAACATCTCCTCTGGTAATAATGGATTGAATCCTTCATTCTCCTGAAAATTTTGTTCTCCAATCCATGGATTGTAATTATCTATCGTCCCATAATTTGTTGGGGTTAAAGAAGCGTGATACATCAAAAAATCTTTCTGCTTTGGGCTAAAATCCGGTGGTTCTAATGATTTTGGATTCTTTGCAATGATCCAAGGACCACTCCTGAAATTATGAAAATTTGCATTTGTTACCTTATCTGGTTCATTTGCTAACTGTTCATCATTCGGAAAGTAATAACCCTTAAATCCCGGATAAAATCCAAGTCCCGTTACTTCCTGATAATCCCAGGCTCCGGCACTTCCAATTAGACCGTTTGATTGTAAGGTTTCCCAAAGTTTCCCTCTTGTATGTGTTACTACATCTCTTTGTGCAGAGACATCAACTGTAAGCAAACCCAATACCAAGAAGAAGATTGAGAACTTAATTTTTGTTTGTAGAATAAACTTTTTCATAAATAGTACTCTTATTTTTTTAATTACTTTTTAGAATCCAACTGCAAAACCAAATACCCAAGCTCGAGGCATGTTTCTATACATCCATACATCAGGGAATGCGCCGCCATTTGGTGTAAATTCTGGGAATATTGCAAAATTGGAATTTACATAAGCTACCCGATCTTCCGCCGAAGCAGTAGATGAATTAACTATCTGTAAATTATTCCATTTATCATTAAATGCGTTTCTTACTTCAATAAATGCGGATAGACTTAATCCGCCAATCTTAAATTCTTTTCTAATTCTTATATCTGCATTCTTATCAGGTGTTCTTATATAGGTCTTTCCACCTTCGGTGAAGTTATCCGATATAATCTGTTTGTGTGGAAAATAGATTTGATAGTCTAATGATATTTGCATATCCGCAAAGACACTATATAGAAGATCAAAACTTGTCGGCACTGCGAATACTACACCAAACTTCAAACGTGCAGGATCATATAAAATATAATCACCTGTAAAATCTGTTACACGAGTTTGAACACCCGAATTTGGTGAAGCAAGTACATCGGGATCACCCGATCTTCCTGTTATTCCGGTACTCCAAGAGAAATTCAAATATCCTCCCCAAATCCCGGAAAGTGGTTTTCTTATTGCAACTTCTACACCTTTTGCATCTGCATAATTAGAGTTACCTGTGGTTAAGTAGGATGTTCCATCATCCATAAAAACTCGAACTGTTCTAATTGTATTTGTAATATCTTTATAAAATGCTGTTACAGTAGTAACCATTCCTCCTAAATTATGCTCGATGCCTAATTCATACGAAACAGTCTTACGTGGTTTTAATAACCTATTACCTAAATTGTATGGTACAGGCTGTCCGTCAGAATTTGTAAGTAAATATGTATTTAAGATCCCGGATACACTCTGTCCATCAATATCAGACCCGGTTCCTTCCCCATAATCACCAAACCCGGCTCTCTGAAAAAAGTGTCCATAAGAAAAATGAAGCACAGTCTTATCAGATATTGGATGTGAAATTCCTATTCTTGGCGAAAGTTGACCAAACAATTTTGTTTTTTCAGTTAATGCTTTTGGCTCTCTCTTCTCCTTATATGCTGCAATTATATCGAATGGATCGTATATATCTTTATACACATAATCATTCGGATTATAGAAATCGTATCTTAATCCGATGTTCATTATTAATCCTTCAAATTCGAGTTTATTTTGGATATATATATCACCTTCATAAGGATTATAAACTTTTTCTTCTATAACATTAAATGCTTTTGCTTGTTGAAATCGGTTTAGATTATAATAT
Organism: Melioribacteraceae bacterium; assembly: GCA_041674625.1. Classification (GTDB taxonomy): domain Bacteria; phylum Bacteroidota; class Ignavibacteria; order Ignavibacteriales; family Melioribacteraceae; genus BRH-c32. The sequence continues at coordinate 4,377 of JBAYVI010000069.1, forward strand.
GTAACATCGAACCCAGATTTAATCTGCCATTGTTTACGGACTTGACTTGTCAAATCCCCTGCAAATGTATAATCTGTATTTCTATCGGTTCCTCTATAAAAATAGCCGGTTGTATGCAATCCTATAATATTATTATAAGCTCCCGGTATTGGAGAACCTTGTGAATCAACAGCTCTTAATCGATCATATTGTGGAGTACCGGTTTCCCAACCTGCTTCGTCATCCGGGAATGTCCCTTGATCCCTGAACCGATACACTCTACTTAATTGCAATTCATAAAAAGTATATTGGCTTAGTACATGCGTAAACTTTAGTGTCTGCCCATCTGTACTGTTTTTTGGATATCCGGCATAATCATATAATGCATATTTATTCTCAAATCCATTTTCAAATGCTAAATATTCCATTCCATGACTTGTCTTTGATGAACTGTAAAATCCAGATGCCATTAATTTATAATCAGTAGCAATATTATATGTTAATTTTAATGTTCCATCATACCAATAACCTCTATCTAAAAAACTATTACCTGATACTGGCGGTGCTGTCCTAAATTTTCCGGAGAAAAAGAAATATAAGTCATTTTGAATTATAGGTCCACCGAGCGACATTTCAGTTTGATATGTATTTTGTTCTGTATAATCAGTCATCGGTTGATGAGTATTCATATAATCTTCATAAGCCTGTTCCGGTGTCCATATAGAATTAGGATTATTTCCGGCTACACCATTTGGGTCTATCCATTGATTAGGATTATCGATCCACCATTGCAAATGTCTTGCGTGCGTATTTTCCCAATATCTATTAGTCGAATAATCATATAATGCTGTCCCCCAATGCTTCAACCCCGAAGGAGTAAATCTAAATTCTGCAAAACCATCTACCTTATTCCCACCCTCTTTGGTAACAATGTTAAATACACCTGATTGCGCCTCACCATACTCTGCATTAAATCCACCTGTTATAATCTCAAGCTCTTGAATAGAACTTAAATTTATATTTGTGTATGGCTGGAAATCGAGAGGGTTACGTGCTCTAATGCCATCGATCATAAATGCTACTTGATCAAGCGATCCGCGTCTTACTGTAAGCTGTCCCGAATTATCTACGTCAATACCCGGAAGTGTCGATAAGATATTCGTTAAACTTGTTGTAGGTCGTGCTTGAATTTCATTTGCCGATACAAAGTGCCTTGTCGAAGTTAAATCTTTTTCAATCAAAGGGCGCTCTGCAACTACTATTATACTTTCACCGATATCTAAAACTGCCTCCTCCAAATCAAAATCAAGAGTTGTGGTATGGTTAATACTTATTACTACACCTGTTTTTGTAACAGTCTTAAATCCTACCATTGTGGCTTTGATATCATAAGTCCCGGGAGGAATATTTAATATCACATAATCCCCTTCGATATCGGTGGCGGCTCCTTGATTGATACCAAGTATCACTACGTTGACACCTATCAAAGGCTCATTAACTGTTTTATCTATTATCTTTCCGACAAGTTTACCTCCCGCTGCATTAATTGTCGATGCGGTTATCATTAAGATGAATAAATAATTGATAAAACTTCTAAACCAATTTTTCGTTTTCATATAGAAATCCATACTCTTTATAATTTTGTACTGCTATTCAAATACAATTACTGATTTTACAAATCCTTTCGGTTTATCTTTTGCTACCTTAAATGCGTCTTCTATCTCTTCGAGCCTAAATTTATGTGTGATTAATGGCTTCATATTTATTTTCTTTTCATTCATTAATTTCATTCCAATTCTCGAGCCCAATAATATAGTATCAAGATTTCTGAAGTGAGCATTTATAATATCAAATGCCATCCAGTTCCAATATCCCAAATCTTTTATTTTTCTCTCTCCCGGATGATATCCGAATATTACTAACTTACCTTCCATCCTTAATATATCCGCAGCCAAATCAAGTGTCGATTGAACTCCGCCTATCTCAAAACTTACATCCACTCCTTTACCATCAGTCAAATCATTTATGATCTTTTTGTGATCTTCTTTTTGTGGATTAATTACCACATCTGCGCCTAATTCTTTTGCCAATTCCAACATTTCATCTCTTATATCAAGAGCAATTACTTTACTTGCACCGGTTAATTTAATCTGCTGTAAAAGAATCAATCCCATAAATCCGGTTCCTGCTAAAGCAACGGTATCCCCAAGCTGAATATTCGCTTTCATAACACCATTAGTTGTGCAAGCCACCGGCTCTAATATTGCTAAATCATAAGGAAGCTCTTGCGACATCTTAAATAATCTGTTCTCCTTTACTGCTAATTCTTCTGCATATCCTTTACCATCAACCCACGAAGCTGCTCTATCACCTATCTTAAATTTTGTAACTTCATTACCTACTGCTATTATTTCACCTGCAGTTTCATGACCAATAAAACGTGGATATTCTAAACCACTTATATTTTCATTCCATTGATGAATCTCTGAATGACATACTCCGCATGATTTTACTTTCAATAGACATTCATCTTCTTTAAGTACTGGAGTTGGTAGTTCTTCAATTCTAAAATCATGTGCTCCGTGTAATATTGCTGCACGCATAAAAATCTCCATCAAAAATTTTTTTTAATATAGCCCCGAATCTCTCCGGGGCTATTAAATACTAAACTATTTTAAGAATACCATCTTCTTTGTTATCATCTGTCCTTCCATTTCTAAACTGTAGAAATAGATTCCTGATGATAAGTTTTTAGCACTCCAAGAAACTAAATGAGTACCACTTGATAACATCTGATTGTCAAATAAAGTTGTAACTAATTGACCAAGGGCGTTATAAACTCTCATTGTAACTGGAGCAGCTTTTTGTACATTAAATCTGATTGTAGTGCTTGGGTTAAATGGATTCGGATAGTTCTGATCCAATGTAAAGCTAACCGGAAGACTATTATCGCCGCCAAATTCTACGCCTGATTCAATATCTTTTACAAAATGAAGTACTGCATGTGCATCTGTTGTAACCAACAATGATACGCCTGGATCGTAATAACCTGCATAAGTTCCAAGTACATCACCATAAGGTGGGATTGCATAAGGATCATCCGGAACGTTTGGCTGCCAGCAATAGTATGCATAAGCATCGCCAAACTCTTCATTCGATTGTCTTGAACCTGTTGAACCGCCAAGATTGAAACCAATTGCAGATTGCATGGCTACTGCTTGATTATATATCGCGAGTTCTATATCCCATTTACCTGTTAAGGTATCGATCTGGACAGCCATACGTGTATATTTCTTAGCATCAAAAACATCGCTTGTCCATGTTGTATCGCCGTCATATTGTCTATAACCTTCAGGAATAGATGAACTATCACCGCCATTTAAGGAAATTTGATCACCAAGAATTATATAGTATAATGGACCATTTGGCGCAGTAAATACGTTACCATTCCACCTTCCTTCATCTGCATAATCTAATCCTAAACGGTTGGATATACTTACAAATAATTGATCCCCCGTCCATTTACCGTTCCAAAAAAGATTTGTAGAATCATTTACGATTTCATCAATATGGATGTAAGCATACAATGTATCTTGTGCCCAAAGTAATTTTGCATATAGCTCATCATAATCAGGTTCTGCTAATGCTTCACGATAATATTTATTTGTGAAGATATTATAACCTTCATTAGTGATTAGATTAACTTTAGCTGCTTTATCCCAAGCTGCTTCATTCATTTTACCATCGAATGTAATTTCTGCAGGATCAACTTGCGGAACTTGCATTTCCTTGCGAACATACACTTCATCTTTACCTTCAAATTGTAGTACTGCAAAACATGTTGGAGTAACTAATAAAGATACACCCGGATCATAATAACCGGCTATCTGTCCAAGTTCATCACCAATTGGGGGAATTGCATAAGGATCATCTTTTACATTTGGCTGCCAGCTATAGTATGCATATGCATCTCCAAATTCTTCATTAGATTGTCTTGAACCTGTCGAACCACCAAGATTGAATCCTAATTGTCCCTGTGCTTTACAAGCCGGATTATAAAACGCAAGTTCAATATTCCATAAACCTGTTGTTGTATCAATTACAGTTGCCATTCTTGCATACTTATAAGCATCAAATGTGTTTTTTGTATATAAGGTATCACCATCTTTTCCTCTATATCCTTCAGGTACAGACACAGTATCACCGCCATTTAAACTTAGTTGGTCACCTAAGATTAAATAATAAAGAGGTCCATCAGGAGCAGTGAATACGTTACCATTCCATCTTCCATCCCATTCGTAATCTATTCCAAGCTTATTGGAAAGACCTACAAATACTTGATCTCCGGTCCATTTACCATTCCAGAATAAATTAGTAGAATCATTGACAATTTCATCAATGTGGATAAAAACATAGAGAGTGTCTTCGGTGTAAAGAAGACGTGCATATAATTCATCATAATCAGGTTCGGTTAATGCTTCACGATAATATTTATTTGTGAAGATTTCGTACCCGGTGTTTGTAATTAGATTAGCTTCACCGGCATTCTGCCATGCAGCTTCATCCATTTTACCATCTAAGACTATCTCGCCCGCTTGTACTTTAGGAACTTTTACTACTTTCCTTTCGTATTGAATCTGTGCCGACATTGTTGTTGACAGCGAAATAAGTATTACCCAGATCAAGAAAATGTTACTTTTTCTCATGTTGCCTCCGAGAAGTTGTTTGTGATTTGTTGTTTTATATTGCATTGCTTTTTACGCCTCTTTTATAAATTGAACCTAAATGTTAATGTCGGTATTAATCCGTCCAAATTGTATAATCCTTCATGCACCAGATAGGCCGTATTCTTTACTTCTGTCTCTAATCCTTTGTAATATGCTACACCTAAACTTATTGCCATTTCTTCATCAAAATAGGTAAGTCCCGCAGAGATTTGATTATATGCTACTTGTGGATTTAGTAAACTAAATGTTTTATCATCATTCGGAGTACCGACATATTTATAACCGAAATAAATATTTAAGTCAGGTGCAGCTATATATTCTAACCCTACACCAGCCTCAAATGAATTTTTATATTCCAATGGCTGGCTTCCTAAAGTGAATCCTGTAAGTGAATCTGAATTCATTGCATTTGCCTGCCATACACTATTTTCAAATTCATACTTAATCTCTTTATCTAAACTCGCATATAAATTATATTTTAGATCTACGTTAAGAATTAAATCTGATGAGATATTATAAACACCGCCGAATCCAATCTTCCAAGGTGTTTGATAAGTGCTATTAACATTAGTAAAAGTTGCGGCTGAATCTGTTACTGCAAATAGATTTGTTTTTGCTTCTCCGGTTAAATCTTGTGATGTCCCACTTAAAACAGTTAATCCTAATCTCAAATCTTCATTTACTTGATACATAAATCCAAGATTGAAATTGAACGACCATGCATCACCATTTATATCTGCTTGATATACCGGCAGACCGACATTATCCTTCCATTTATTATTGCCAAGTGCGAAAGATGTTTTTACTGTATTATGAAATACATTCACTGCAAGACCTACCGAAAAATCCCCACTCTTATATGCAATTGCAGGAGAAATCATTTCAACAAAAGACTGATTATACATATCAGTACCGATAGTAATTAATGTTGCATCTCTTTTGCTAAGCACTATATAAGGCCAGCTCGTTCTATAATCATAAAATGCTTCAACCCCAATTGCTGCAGTTAGCCCTTCCGAAATATTGTAGTATGCACCAATCCCGCCATTAAGATCATCTTCTCTCAAAGAATTATATAACCCTTTTATATTGCCTTCGAAATTATTCTGCTCACCTCTTAAAAATGCCGTAACTTCAACTGACTGCCCCATTAGAGATGCCAAACCAGCCGGGTTATAATAAATATTCGATACTCCATCAATTCCTGCAAAATATAATCCATTCAAAGCACTCGACTTTGCACCAAATAAACTTGTTCTATTTACTCCGCCCGCCTGAATGACGGATGTCATTAATAGAATCAGTAAAAATGATTTAATGGTATTAAAGAAAATTTTCATCTTAAACTCCGCTTTTCTGCTTTATTAAAATCACATCACTTTGAATGTGATATATGCATAATAATTAGTTACTCTCGTTCTTCCTTTCCCATCCCAATTCTCATTCGCTATCCAGAGATAATAATTGTTCCCTCTTACCAAACCTTCAGCCGGCATTTCATAAAATGTTTTTACTCCATCAAATTTATCTCCAAGATGCACAGGAGCCGAAATAACATTTTTCTTCCCATAAACATTGCCTTCAGATGTCGTTTGCTCCGACCATGCTTCCCATAATACTTCCGTAGCAATATATTGCTGTCCGTTTGTAATACCGATTGCAGATATTTTTTGATCCGTTACACCTGCTTGCGAAACCGTCCATCTTATTATCGCTCCTAATGTATCTACCGGATTGACAATCTCGATTACTCCTAATCTTCCGAATGTAGAAACACTTGTTATATTGATAAATCGGTCGATCCTCTGTGTTGTAACAGTAAATATTTCACTCGATAAACGAATCGTATCACCATCAGCTACAATCATCTCTTTCTGTGATGCAGGAGCGGCAGTGAGCACTTTCCCTTTGTATTTCGAAAGCTGATCCCACATATAATCTTTTACTACCCAATATGTATAAGTGTTATCTTCATTGAGTTGTGTTTTCGGTTTCCCATTTACTTCACTGATGATGTTTTGCGCGCCCGTAGGAACAGTCCCAAACTGAAGCGGATACTTAATATCGTTGCTGCTTGATTTGATTAACCATACAATTGAAGTGTCTAAAATTGCATGTTCACCCACATTTGCTCCAATAATAGAAGCGTAACCGCCTACCCAGGTAACCTTCGGCAGGAATGTTCCCTCTTCCACTTTTATTGTCGATAAATTTGAAGAACCCGCGTATGGTGCTAATCCATTATCATTATCACTGCACGAAATAAATGTAAAAACAAATGCACCCAGCATAATTAATGCTGAGGTTTTTGCTATTTCTTTTTTGATGTTTAACATATCATTACATCCCTTATTTGTTTGCTAAAGACGAGATACTAACTCTCTCCAGCTTGTATTATAAATTTCTCCCTCTTTATTTGAATGGAGTAATGAATATCTTCCGTTACTATTCAAATCTCCAAATACATAAAAGAGTTCTCTATTTCCTCTGTAATACCAAATTTGGTATGGTCGTGAATCCATATCCATATTATGGTAATCCACTTCGTCCGGTTTTCCGTTTTGAATAAAAATCCTTCCCATTTCAGTCGTATATCCCTCTATATTTCCCCAACTGAATTTTTGATTAGCATAATGAAAACGTGCTAATAAACTTTGTAAATATTCATTCTCTTCTGTATCTGGATTAGGGTCTAAATTCTTGAAAAAATTCAAAATGAAATTTGCTTTATTAAAGCTATTCAATTTCTTGTATTGACTTAATTGATATGGCTCGGCAATGTAATCCAAAAGCTTTTCCATCATTTCGGAATCTTCTTTTGAAAGTATTGGTGTCTTTGCAAAATAATCCAACTGAAGAATTTCAAAATTTCTTTTTACCGATATCTCTTTACCGCTTGATGTTTTTGCCTTTATTGTAAATGTATAGACACCTGAATTAAGTTTAGAAACATTAATGCCTTGAATAAAGCCCTTACTATTTTCGTTAACTTCCACAACAGAATTTAATTCCTTAGCAACATTACCGGCTTCATCAGTTACACTATATTGTATCGCAATCGAATCATTTACTGTAATGTTATATAGTTCATAATAGAAATAAAGAATTGGATTTAAGAGACCATATCTTCTTGCAGGATTAAGAATCTTTTCATTTTCTGATTCCGATTCTTTTGTACCATTAAGAAACTGTATCTCGCTTAAATCAAACACCTCTGGAGCGAAATCTTTGATCTCGATTGTAGAATTGATTTTACCCATCTTACGTGAAGCTAAATCTTTTATTCCCACACTTAGTTTGTATTTCCCGCCAGGGGTCAATTCTCCCCAATTATCATAAACTACTAATGACTTTACATCATTTACCGAGTCAAATAGTGCAACTGTTTCCCAAGATTTACTATTAACCCTTTCGTCATTCAAATCAGTTAATTCATAATCAATTTTAATTGATGCTGAATATTTTCCTGAGGCTTCTTGTAGCTTTAGATAATCGGCATAGATCATAATTGAAAATTCGGAATAAGTTTTATTCTCTTTCCCTTGAAATGAAGTTTTATCAATATAAAATAGGAGATCGCCACCGCTAACCAATGGTTTATCCGATTGCGAAAACGTTTGCGCAATTGGGATAAAGATTATCAGTAATATGATTGTAAATACCTTCACTCTTTCAATCCGCTTAGTGTTATTCCTTGAATAAAGTATTTCTGTGCTACGAAGAAAATAATTAGAATTGGTAATGTAGCTGTTACTGAACCTGCCATTAATAGATCCCACTGAGTTAAATATTTGTCCCTGAATGTTGCTAATCCAAGTTGTACGGTTTTTAATTCTTCAGAATTGATACAAATAAGTGCCCAGATAAAATCATTAAAAACACCCATAAAGGTAAAAATTGCTAATGTAGCAAGTGCCGGCTTAGATAATGGAATTATTACTCTCATTAGTACCTGCCATTTGCTCGCTCCATCTATATATGCCGCTTCTTCTAATTCTTTCGGTATTGTCATAAAAAATTGTCGTAATAAAAAAGTACCGAATGCAGATGCCAAGCCCGGAATAATTAATGAATACAACGAATCAATTAATCCGAATGTGCTTAATACTATATATGTAGGTATCATAGTAACGTTAGCCGGAATCATCATAGTGCCTAAGAATATATAAAAAATTATATCTCTTCCCTTGAACTCCAATCTTGCAAATGCGTAAGCCGCCATCGAACATGTAATTAATTGTCCAAGTGTAACACTGACAGCAACAATCAAACTATTCATATAAAATGTTCCGAATGGAGCCGCATTAAATGCATCTATATAATTCTGGAATTTTATTTCCTTCGGAAACCACTGCGGCGGATAAACAAATATCTCACTCATATCTTTTACCGATGTTAATATCATCCAGATAAAAGGCATAATAGTTAGTATTGCAAGTGAGTACATAAGAATATGTATCACAACACTTTTAGAGATATTTAAATATTTATATTTTTTGTCTTTCTTCTGCATTCTCTAAGCCGCTGTCTTATTTTTTAAGAATTTTACCTGCACCATTGTTAAAATAAATAATAGAGCAAATAATGTGTATGAAACCGCAGATGCATATCCCATCTCACCTGTAAACTTAAATGCATATTCATATATATAGAATACTAATACTTTCGTTGAGCCAAGTGGTCCGCCTGATGTCAATACATAAACTATATCAAATACCTGAAACGAACCAATCATCGACATTACCATTATAAAAAATGTTGTCGGACTAAGAAGCGGAATTGTAATATTCCAAAACTTCGACCAAGCCCCTGCTCCATCTATTGTTGCTGCTTCGTAATATGATTCAGGTATTGCATTTAATCCCGCAGCAAATAACACCATATTCGTTCCGAATGTTTTCCATACTCCCATCCCGATTAATGCAAACATTGCCGCACTCGGATCATTAAGCCAATTTATTGCGTCAATTCCTACTGCACCAAGTGAATAGTTGATTAATCCGAAATTGGGATCATATAACCATCTCCAAATTAAAGCTGCCGCAACAGGCGATACAACCACCGGAGCAAAAAACAAAGTCCTTAAAAATTTCTTCCCTTTTAATTTCTGATTTAATCCATAAGCTATCATCAAAGAAACTATCATATTTAATGGCACTGTACCTATGGTATAGATTAAAGTATTTTTAAGTACATCCCAAAATTCTTTAGTCTGAACCATTCTGGTATAATTATCAAATCCCACAAATGTGCCTGACCAGCTAAAAGCATTCCAATTTTGAAAACTTAGATAAAAAGAAAAGAACACAGGGAACAGAATAAACGTCCCGAATATTATCAGAGTGGGAGTTAGAAATCCCGCAGCCGCTAATCCATCCTTATTTTTTTTGTATATCGCCATAAATTATTTTCTGATTATCCTTATCTCGCAATACTTCCTTGCTAAACTGATAATATTTACTATAATGTTACTACCTTGCTTCACCTTAAATTTAATTAAATATGTCTATTTCTAAAGGTATCTACATCCTTCATTATTTCTATTTGCTATGTGCTCTTTTTAATAAATCATTCGATTTCTTTGCCGAATTTTGGAGTGCAGTTCTTACATCTCTTTTTCCTATCGTAACGCCTTCGATAGCTTCTCCGATATGTTGAGTAATCTGCATTGCACCATAATCGATTGAAAGTTCTGCTTGACCTACATCCATTTGATCAACGAATACTTTATAATTCGGATTATCTTCTAAATATTTTTTGAATGCTGGAATCTCTTTTACTGATTTACGAATAGGAAGATAGCCCGATGTCATACACCATTGAGCCTGCGCTTCTGGAGATGAAATCCATTTAACAAATTCCCATGCAGCATCAGGATTCTTGCTTTGCTTGAAAATACATAGATACTCGCCGCCAACAATTGTTGCTTGCTTTGCCGGTCCCGCAGGTAATGGTGCGAATGCCCAATCAATTCCTTTCATTAAATCTTTATATCGCGGCAGGCTCCATGGTCCATCCATCGCCATTGCAAGCTGTTTTGATACAAATGCCATATCAAAATCACTCGTAAACGTTTCTAATTTTTGTTCTTGGAATAATTTCTGCCATAATGTTAATGCTTCAATTCCTGCTTCGCTATCATAAGTTACTTTTGATTGGTCTGATGCTATAAAATCACCGCCTGCCTGCCATAAAAATGGTCTATACTGCCAAACCATCCAGCCGTTTCTGCTACCAGTCGCAGGAAATACGGGAATAAAAAATCCAACTTGCTCAAATTTCCCATCTTTATTTTTATCAATTGTCAATTTTCTTGAAAAATCTAATAATTCATCCCAATTTTTCGGTGGGTGATTCGGGTCTAATCCCGCTTGACGGAATAAATCTTTATTATATAGAAGGGCTAAATTTGTCGCTTCCATCGGGATGCTATAAAGTTCGCCACGCCATGATGCATAAGTAATGAGCGAAGGATAGATATCGGCAAGGTCTTCTTTTGTTAATCCATTTTTTCCATCTAAAAAATGACTCATCTTATATATAGAATTTGAAGTAACTAAATCCTCCATATAGTCTGAATAGATCCATGAAACATCAGGTGATGTGCCGCTTTGGAGCGAAGTCATTAATTTCTGTATCCCCGCATCGCCGTTTGGAATCGTCTGCGCATTAATCTTTATTCCGGGATGTGTCTCTTCAAATTTTTTGATTAATCCTTCTAAAGCCGGAACAGACGACGCCATCATACCATGCCAAAATGTAACTACTATTCTACCATCACTATTATCTTCGCTTTTTTTGCAACTGATAACGGTTAATGCCATAATAATTATTATAAACATCGAACTAATTTTGTTTTTCACTTAAATACTCAATTTAATTAAACAAAAAGAACAAACGTTTGCGCAAATAGAGTTTAAAATATCAACTTGTTGTCCTATGAACACTTACTCCTAAATTTGAATTTTCATTATTAGGAGAATTAAAATTCTTCATAGATTCTCTAATTACTAATTTTGATTCTAATAATATTTTCCTTTTTCCTACTTTATTCTTACTTCTCATCTCTTCTATAAGTAGTTTAACCGCAGCTTCTCCTATCAATTCTCTCGGCTGGACGACTACCGCCAAAGGGGAAACTAAATAAGGGGCAAAATCTATTTCATCAAAAGAAATCACCGATACATCATCAGGAATTTTAACTTTTTCCTCAGAAATTGCTTGCAACATTCCCAATGTAATCAAGTCACTGAATGCAAAAATCGCCGAGGGTGGATTTCCCATATTTAATAACATTTTCGTGGATATATACCCATTCTCTCTTCTGAAATCATTACCTACAATATAACTTTCATCAATTCTGATTCCATTATCTGCAAGAGCATCTTTATACCCTCTTACTCGCTCATTATTAGTATATGTATTCAGAAGCCCTTGGATAATAGCTATTCTCTCATGCCCGAATCTTATAAGACATTCAGTAGCTTCGTAAGCTCCTCTATAATTATCGACTACAATACAATTTGCATCCAATGCATCTATATTTCTATCCAATAACACTAACGGTTTATCATGATCAAGTAAATCTTTGATATGTTCGTACTGCGTACCTACGGGCATAATAATGTAACCATCCACACCCTTTCTTCTCATTAAATCAATCTGTTCTATCTCTGTTTTAATATCTTCATTTGTATTGCAAACAATTAAGGAATAGCCTTCCTCATAAAGATATTTTTGAATTAAATGAGTGATAGATGCAAAAAATGGGTTAGAAATATCGGGAACGACTAAGCCGATAGTGTGGGTTTTCTTTAAACGGAGACCTCTTGCCAATTCATTTGGTCGATAGCCTAATTCTTCTGCCTTAGCATAAATAATGCGCTCTGTATCGCTGGAAATACGATACTTCTTGGATTTCTTATTCAACACTCTTGATACTGTCGAAACAGAAAATCCTGTTACTTTCGATATTTCGTCTAAGGTTATAGCCATCTTTTTAATGTTTTTGCACAAACGTTTGTGCTAACTATGACTAAATTATGGATTTCTTATTGTAATTGTCAAGTTAAATCGGATTCAGATATTCCGTCTTCTGATTTTATTATAACCTCCCTTTTGCTTATATTTAAAAATGTATAATTATTCTACTATATCATACGCTTCACCAAAATTCTATTAGTGCCCTTTAGCACTCCATATCTATTACTATATCCAATTTTA
>JBAYVI010000070.1:0-17067 GCA_041674625.1 Melioribacteraceae bacterium
CATTATTTGCTGAGGATAATGTATCCATAAAAATATCTTTCAACTTCTGAACTCTTGGATGAGGTTTCTTATTGATCTCACGGGCGGTTAAACCTTCCGGAGCTTCTCCACCATATTGAAGATCCATAGATATACCGGCATCATCCAAAACTTCTTTGAGTTTCTTAGCCATTATAACTTCTCCTTTGTTATTTAATTTGGTTATAATTCTGATAGGTTTAATCTATCCTGAATTTCCATATAAGAGACAGGAATTGTGCCACATTTCTAAGTTGTTGTTTTATAATGGGTTACGTCAAATAAAAATGAGTATTCTAAAAAGTGTATTTATATATGACACCTATGAAACGATTGAATAGAGGCTAAATAATAAATAAATTGCTTAATTGGGCTGAAATCGGGCAATATCTATTTTTAACCTCATTTTTGCTAATTCATTTAATTATTGTCTATATTTGTAACAGTGTTACAGATATAGACAAACAAGAAAAAGGTAAATAGATGGCAGACGGTTACAATAGCAGTCTCGAAAATTTATCAGAGAATAAAGTATTCCTTCAGACCATATTAGATCTTTCAATTAAAGGATTAATGGTGATTAATTGCGAAGGAATAATAATATATATCAATAAAAGCTTTGAAGAGATACATAATGTAGAACACGATTTCGTAATTGGGAAACACGTTACTGAGGTAATAGAAAATACGAGAATGCACTTGGTGGCGAAAACCGGTATCGCTGAAAATGATTTAGTGCAAAATATACATGGGCATGAATATGTAGTATCGAGGCTGCCAATATTGGAGAATGGAAAATGTCTTGGAGTAATTGGACTCATAAGATTCGAATATACAGAAGAATTAAAAAAAGCATATAAGCATGTAGAGAAACTTCAGATAGAACTTCAAGACACAAAAAACAAATCGAAAATGAATCCTGATACGAGTTTTACATTTGAAGATATAATAGCTATATCAAATTCGAGTTTGCAAGTAAAACAAACTGCATTAAGAGCCGCAGCTTCTGATTCTACGGTTTTACTGTTAGGTGAAACGGGCGTAGGAAAAGAAGTATATGCACAAAGTATCCATAATTTGAGTAAACGCAATAAAGGACCATTTATTCGACTTAACTGTTCGGCTATTCAAGAAACTCTATTTGAATCCGAATTGTTCGGATATGAAGATGGTGCATTTACTGGTGCGAAGAAAGGGGGAAAGAAAGGGAAATTTGAACTTGCTGATACGGGAACAATTTTCTTAGATGAAATTGGGGATATGCCATTTAATGTTCAGAGCAGATTATTAAGGGTGTTGCAAGAGAGTGAAATAGATAAATTAGGAAGTGAAGCATTAATAAAAGTAAATGTTCGGTTAATAGCAGCGACTAACGAAAATTTAGAAGAATTAGTTGCGCAAGGAAAGTTTAGGAGCGATCTTTATTATCGACTCAATGTAATTCCGATAACGATACCACCACTTCGGGAACGACAATTGGATATACCGGCATTTATTAAAATAATGTGGAAGAGACTAAGTATAAAGCATGGAATTTACCATAAAAAACTGAGTTATGAAGCACTTCATACATTAGAGAACTATAATTGGCCCGGGAACGTGCGTGAACTGAATAACGTACTAGAAAGGTTAATGGCAATTGTACCACAGGATATTGTAACAGATGAACATATTAAAACTATAATCCAAGGTAACCCAACAAAAAAGGAGGGTTACTGCATATCAAATAATTGTACTCTAAATGAGCTTCTATATAATACAGAAAAGGAAGCAATCAGTTTTGCATTAGTTAGAGCGAGTAATAATCGTTCGCAGGCGGCAAAACTATTGGGTATATCACGTGCATTGCTTTATAAAAGAATGCACGAATATCAATTAATCTAATTTATGAATAAACAATACGGCGGGAAAATAAGCGAAGAAGAAAAAGAACTTTTTAGCAAATCGAAAAATTGGGATGGAAAGAAGTTTCTGAATTTAGAAGAAACAAGTATGTCGGTTCGTCTTACTACAATACCCAAACTATTATATAGACAACTTTTCAAAACAGAAGAGAAGAGGCCGAAAGAAAATTTACCTATTATTCCATTCGAAGGAGATAAATTTCTCGCTGCTTCTGAGAAGACAAAATTTATTTGGTATGGACATTCGGTTTTGATGTTAAGAATGAGCGGAAAGACTATTATTATAGACCCGATGTTTGGTAGCAATGCCGCACCGATTGCACCATTCTCGATTAATAGATTTTCAGATTCAACTTTGAAGATAATAGATGATCTGCCTAAAATTGATGCAGTATTTATTAGTCATGATCATTACGATCATTTGGATTTGGAAAGTATAGAAAAATTAATTCCTAAGACAAAACATTTTTATACAGCATTAGGGGATGCGCGTCATCTTATTTCTTGGGGAGTTGACCGAAGTAAGATTACTGAGTTTAGCTGGTGGGAATCGCAAGATTTAGAGGATATAAAAATCACATTTACACCCTCACGTCATTTTTCAGGAAGAGGAATTTTTGACCGATTCACTTCTCTATGGGGTGGATGGGTATTTAATAATGGAAAAGAAAATATATATTTTTCTGGTGATGGAGGATACGGAAAACATTTTAAGGAAGTTGGGGATAGATTAGGTCCGTTCGATATTGGATTTATGGAATGCGGACAGTATAATGAAAGTTGGCATCTTATTCATATGTATCCCGAAGAAACAGTATTAGCGGCAAAGGATTCGGGTGTTGGTATTGCTGTTCCGGTACATTGGGGAGGATTTCCATTATCTCTCCATAAATGGAAAGATCCGATAGAAAGATTTGTAACTGCTACTGAAAAGGAGGGTGTAAATTATTTCACCCCTCAATTAGGTGAGATATTTTCTATTGATTCTCATGGTATTAAATCGAAATCGGCTAAATGGTGGGAGAAGTTTAAATAGCGAATCTTGCTTATAATATGGTACTAAGCTTGGAGAACGATTTAGTCCAGGCAAAATCTCTTTCTGAAATTGCAGGGCAAATAAATAATTTTTTAAGATTGCCTGAATCATTAGCGACAAGAATATTGTATGCAACTATTAATTCAAAATAAACATGAAACCTTATGAACATATGTCAAAAATGTGGGAATAAAAATTTGGTATCTGCCCAAGATGCTTTTGAATATTTTAATTCTGGGTTAAAGAAGGAACATGGAGAATCCGGTTACTCAAATAAAACTAATTCGGACTCAAACTTAACCTATCCCGATAATCCGGATTCAATAGCATTATCGGAGTCGATCGATCCACCTATAATTCAATCCAATTCATACGGAATACTTGGTTTTATCGTATCTTTATTTGTTGCAGTTGTATCAATTGTCCTTTCTTTCTTTTATGGGGATGTTTACATTTATATAGGAATCCTTTTTACTGCACTTGCAATATTTTTTCATTACCTTGAGACTAAGCTATCAGAAAAACAATCTGCTCTTCTCGAAAAGGAGAAAGAAGAATATAAAAAGAAATTTGTATGCTTATCGTGCGGGCAAGTATTTACACCAATACATTAATGCTGATATAGGAAATATATCCTAAGATTGATGTTAATCTTAAATGACCCATATTTATTAAAAAATTTAGTATCTGCTTCTAACGCAAATTGCAATTTTACCGCTTAAAATTAATTAGAGAATTAAAAAAAGGGGATGTTATTTTTATAAAGATACTTATTGACTTATTATAAGCTTCTATATATTTTGATTTCGATTAATGGCGGCATATATGAATAAAATAAAATCAATTATAGTCGATGATGAATTACACGGGAGAGAAAACCTAAGGAAGATTATAGAAATTTATTGTCCAGAAGTTGAAATAATCGGAGTAGCGGAATCGGTAATCAAAGCGAGAGAACTTGTTGCCATCCATAAGCCTGATTTAGTATTTCTGGATATTTATATGCCAGTATTAGACGGATTTGATTTTTTGAGTGGATATGATGAACGTAATTTCATGGTTGTATTTGTAAGTGCTTATGAGAAATATGGAATAAAAGCAGTCAAAGCAGGTGCAGTAGATTACCTACTAAAACCAATTGATATAAAAGAATTAACTCAGACAATAAAAAAGTTGATGTTGAGAATTAGAAAAAATCCTTCTAGTGAATTACCTTTTGTACAGGAGAAAATAGTACTCCCTGAATCACATGGCTTTAATGTAGTGCAGACTTCTAGTATAATACGCCTAGAAGCTAATGGATGTTATACTAAGGTTATAATCAATGAAGGAAAAAATAAAATTGTTTCTAAATCTTTGAAAGAATTTGAAGATTCGTTGCCAAGAGATACTTTTTTCAGAGTTCATAAATCACACCTAATAAATCTCACTTACCTAAAAGAATATTCTAATATTTGTGGAAATCTAATAATGATGACAGACGGAAGCCAGATAGAACTTTCAAGACGGAAGGCTCCTGATTTTATCAAGAGAATAAAAACTTCATTGAAGAAAGTCTGATAAATGATAGGGACAATAATTTTTATATCATTAATTAGTCCCATTCGATTTCTAGTAATTCTTACACAGGCATCCACTTATTATTTTCCAATTACAATTATTCCATTTATTGGAACAATTTGGTTTATTCTTTTAACCATTACAATATTTTTACTAATAGTTATTATAATTTTAAATTGGCGCTTGAGACTTCGAAATAAAAAGAATAAGGAGCAATTTGAAATAATTGAGAGGACGAATGAACTGAAACATAAGGCATTATCTGCAATGATGAATCCTCATTTTATCTCAAATTCATTGAATTCGGTTCAGTACTTAATAAACAGCGGACAGTATGAAGATGCAAATAACTATATCGCTATGCTGGCTAAATTAATGAGGAAAAATCTTGATACAGCGGGAAACGGTTTTATACTTTTAAATGAAGAAATAACCCGCTTGAGACTTTATTTAGAATTGGAAAAATTAAGATTTCAGGAAAGTTTTTCATATGATATTATTATTGGGGAGGGGATTGAAACTGAATCTACATTTATACCAAATATGATAATACAGCCCTTTGTGGAAAATTCTTTATGGCATGGTATAATGAATTCAGGTCAGAATGGGAAATTGACAATTTCTTTTACAATAGAAGATTTTAAAGACAATTCTGTTGGATATAAGTTGCTCTGCATTAAAATTAAGGATAATGGCATTGGGATAAAGAAAGCCATGAACAATAAGATAGACAATCACATCTCAAAGGGGATTGAGATAGTTAAAGAGCGATTGAAATTATTAAGCATAAAGATGGAAGTACCACAACCTATAATGATAGAAGATCTAAGTAGTCAAAATATAGATTCACATGGAACTGAAGTAGTCATATTACTTCATCCGCCGCTTTACAAAACCCAGATTTAGAAATAGAATACGAATAATTACCAACCGAATAAATACTAAATTATACCGAACGTATAAAAAAAGATACCGTATCTATATTTTCTATTGCAACCCTACATTGATGTAAACTAACTTTGTTAAAATATTATTAGGACACGTAAATGGAAGTGAAAAATCTAGTGAAAATAAAATACACTATTAGATCAATAATTTGTCTTTTTCTATTTCTTTTTATTTCCGGGTCAATTTTATCGCAGGGACGTCTTCAAGTAAAATTAATACAACCACCTCCAAATCAGCTTAGAGCGACTGATTTATGGAAATTGAATATTTACAATAGTGCTAAAACTAATTTAGAAGTCATACTCAATGGGACACTCGATGATGGAAGCGGAATAGTTGTTGATGGAAAATCGGATATAATTCAGATCCCACCTGGGAATAAAACAATTACGTATAATGATATTAAATCGGGTAATATAAGTTTCAAATCGGGCAAATGGCGTGAATCCTTCATGATGACAGGTAATGCGCCTTCCGGGGAATATGAGATATGCGTAATAGTTAAAGACAGGCAAGGAGAGGAATTAGGCTCGGATTGCATAGATCATAAAATTGAAATTATGTCTCCCCCCGAACTTATATCACCAGCAGATCAGGCATCCATAACAGCAGGAATTCCACCTGTATTTACTTGGATGCTAACAACTCCAAATCCTTCACAAAAATTGAATTATAAATTAAAAATTGTTGAGGTAATAGGTTCTCAATCACCTACTGATGCTCTAAGAAGAAATCCGGTATGGTTTGAAAAATCAGATATTCGAACAACAATTCTTCAGTATCCTATATCTGCAAAAAAACTTGAAACTAATAAAAAATATGCATGGAACGTTCAGAGTATAAATGAAAGTGGGGAAGGAGTTGGTCAAAACGAAGGACTCTCACAAGCTTTCATTTTGAATGTAGAAGATCAGGGTGGAATCACAAAAAGCTTAACTGTACCAGATAGTACCGGGGCGGGAGTAGCAACAACAGCCGTTGTTGGTGATACAATCAGTGCGGGACTTAATGGAGAGTTTAAGGTAATTGTTTCTCAAATTACGGTTGAAAGCGATAGTTCATTATCGGGTAAGGGTAAAGTTCGTATCAATTGGCTAATGACATCAGTAGCTGTTGAGTTTAAAAAAATTCGGATAGATTCATTAAAGCGATTAACTTCAGGAGCAGTAGTAACATCCGAAAGTGGGAGTACGAGCAGTTCATATCAGACATATCCCAAGGCTTGGGCAATGAGTTTATTATCAGGTCCTGGAGTTGCAAACGTAGTAGATAATACAGTTAATTGGACAAATAACTTAGTAGATAATCTGGTAAGTTGGACAAATGGTTTAAATTTTGGGCAGCCGCAAATTAACTATCAGAGCAATATTCCGCCTCCACCAATTCCAGATAATTCTCTCAAAATGCCATTTGGTTTACAGTTCAATAATGGCAATCAGAAGCTTGTAATAACAGAAATGGTATTCAAAAAAAACGAATCAAAAATTAATTTTCTGCTACAAGAGCAATTCACAAAAAGCGGAACAGTGTACAAATTAGGGTTTGCAGGGAAGTATTTTAAAATACATCAGAGTTCAATCGAATTTTCATCAGGGCGAGTTGAATTAGTTGAAAATATAACGATTCCAAATATCCAAGCAAATCCCAAAATGAAGTTTATTTTCAAAAAAGGAACAAGTAATACCGGTTGTTTTGCTGAATGGGATAGTACAGGTATTACAAATATAAGTCTAGGAATGGAAATTAAATTTTCGAGAGACTGGTTACTTCCAAGTCCAACAAGTTCTGACACAGTAAAAGCCACAATAGCAGGAAGCGGAACAAGTTTCAATGATATTTTGCTTACAGGTACTTTACAGGATTGTGAAATAGTTGGAACGAATGGTTTAAAGATGCAACCTGATTCAATTTCATTAGATTTGTCAGATACAAGAAATCCTGCCTTTATGAGTTTTCCAAAAAATTACACAAATGATACTACGGCAGCGATGAAGCTACTTTGGCGAGGTTTTTATGTAAAAGGATTTGGATTAACTCTTCCGGATACATGGAAAACAGGCGCTAACCCTACACAAGTTACAGCTTCAAATCTAATAATAGATGATTATGGTATTACAGTAAAGATGAAAGCAACAGATATAGTTACTTTCCCACAGGGGCGGGTTGCAAATTTGAGTGCTAGTTTAGACACTCTCAACCTCTCAATATTAAAGGGATCATTAACAGAAGGATTGGCAAAGGGAGTTTTGGTATTACCAATAAGCAGAGATACAATAACAAATACATTAAAATATAGTGCAACATTTAGCCAGAATACAACAGGCAGTAATTTTCAATTTGTAATAATTCCAACAGGACCAATTGATGCGGATGTACTCAAAGGTAAGATTACATTATTACCTACATCAAATATTTCTGCTGTGATATCTCCAAGTTCGAAAACATTTTCAATTAATTTGAACGGAACATTTAAGTGGGATAATCCAAATTTTTCAACACCATCAATAGCTTCAGCCCTTAAAGGGGTAAAGATGGAGTTAGGATTTGAAAACGTTGGACTGATATATAAAAACACTCCATCTTCGGATTCATTAAAATTCATTCCAGGTAATTGGAGTTTTGCAAGTCCTCAGAAGTTTTTGGCAAATTTTCCTGTATCAATAAAGAAAGTCTATTACAAATCAAAAACTAAAATCTCGCCAGAACTTTTGCGGGGTGCATTAATGATTGATGTAGTTGCAGATTTAACAGAAGATATTGGAGGATCAACAACATTAGGGGCTGGTTTTGCGATAGAATTCAATCCAAGTACAAAGAAATTCAAACCCAAATTTACAGGAGTTGATGTTGATAGCATAGAAGTGCATGCAAATCTACAAGCAGTTAGAATTGATGGAAGAATTGCACTTAGGAATAATGATCCTGTTTTTGGAAATGGGTTTTTAGGTCAATTAAATGTTGATTTTACTTCAGTAGGTGTTTCAGCAAATGCACTAGTAGAGTTTGGAAATACAAATTATCAAAATGGTAGTACGTTATATCGATATTGGCGTATTGAGGCAGATGTTACAATCCCTCCGCCAGGAATTCCATTTTTAACCGGATTAGCTTTTAGAGGTTTTGGAGGTGGAGCTTATTACAATATGGACGCAACACTTACAACTTCCACCAAAACATCATCGGGTAAAAAATATACTTTTAAGCCAAAAAAATCGAATCTCGGATTAAAAATAGCTGCTACCATTGCAACTACTCCAAAGGAAGAAACATTTAATGCTGATGTTTCATTAAATGCTCAGTTTTCTAAAGCTCAGGGATTAATATTAATAGGGTTCACTGGGGATTTCTATGTAGGAGCAGGACTTACAACTGCAAAAAGATCCAAAGCAAATATTTTTGGAAATGTTAATGTCGGATACAATTTCCCGAATAAGCATTTTAACCTATCTGCATTTGTAAATGTAAATGCACCTCCGATTACAACACCCACTCCAACAAAGTTAGTACTTGACATAAATGGAAAAACTAACAAATGGTATTTTAAGTTTGGCGAACCAAATGATCTGAATACGGTAAAAGTTTTTGGTATCAATTTATATGAATATCTAATGTTTGGTAATGATATACCAGCTCCGACTGGATTTAC
The DNA here is from genome assembly GCA_041674625.1 of Melioribacteraceae bacterium. Lineage (GTDB taxonomy): Bacteria > Bacteroidota > Ignavibacteria > Ignavibacteriales > Melioribacteraceae > BRH-c32. Next base: position 9,113 of record JBAYVI010000070.1, read on the forward strand.
ACAAACCTTCAAGAACGGATATCATGGAGTATTCGGAGTTAACCCTGGAATGTCAGTTACAACAAGTGGTATATCAGGGAATTCAAATACAGCAACTGGTAGGGGATTAGCATTAGGGATAGGGTTTAAATTTGATAAAAATATTAAATTTAATATTGTTGGCAAATTCTATGCTAACATCGATTTAGCAGCAGGGGCTGAATTGAATTTGGCATTTTCAGAATTTAACGGACAGAACTGCGAGAACCCAACCGAGAGAATTGGTATTAACGGTTGGCAGGCAACCGGTGACATAGGGTTTTATGCTGCAGTTGCAGCAACGGTTACAAGAAACAATAGTTCATGGACAGTAGGAGAACTTACAGCAGGGGGATGGCTTTCGGGAAGATTCCCAAATCCAGTTTATGTTGCAGGTGCTATACAAGGTTCCATTAAAATTGGAAAAGTAAAAAACAAATATTTACTCAATACAACATTTAGCAGAAATTTTGATTATGGAACCTTGTGTCAAGGTGTATCAAGTGCAGGAGGAGGGGCAGTAGTTAATCAAGGTGATGCTGCCGGAGATCAAGGGCAGTTGTTAATTAAATATGTGCTTCCATCCTCACAATATAGTTTCCCGGTATCATCACCAATTGCAGTTTCATATGGATTGATACCTAATAATGTATTTGATGTTGTTCAGCAAAATTCAGATGGCACATTGCAGAACAGGACATTTAAAATGATTGTTGCTACTTCGTTAAAGAAAAAAAATAGCGACGGTTCATTAACGAGCGTGAGCTTATTGAAGAGGGAAAATAATCTTGGAGAATTTTTATATACTTCAATAGTTCCTTTCACAATTAATACATCTGTTCAATTATCAGCAGCGCAGCAAATGACTGGTACAATGGCAATTACATCTACAACAAATAATATTGCATTAGCTAATAATTCTTTTTCCGGGATTAGCAATTTAGGAGTTATAACATATCCACCAGTACCCTCAAATCCTACGTATGGTAATTTGCCGCCTGAGCCACCAGCAATTACTAATAATTTAGAAGCCGATAAAGATTATGTTTTTACTGTAACAGCAAAACTATTTGAATTTATAAATAATTCTTGGGTTTCGGCTAAAGATAAGAATAACGTTACAGTTACACAGACAGTTACTAAATTATTCAGAACAGGTTCAATGGTAATAGTATCTAATACATCGGTTCATTGAAAAAAATAATCCATTAAAAAAATAAAAATTGGTTCGGGACATGAATATAAAAGCTAAGGTAAATAAAATGGATATTAGAAATCAAATGAAATTGATTGTAGGTTTAATTTTTATAACAGGATTAAGTTATGGGCAAGAATTAGACACAGTATCTGCGCCTATGAGTTACATAAATTTGGTAGGAAGATACACAGAAGGTAAGGGTATTGAGCTACGATTTTTCCCAGATAAGAAATCTGTCTTGGATGTAGGGTTTAAATATGGATTTGTAATAGAAAGAAAGCTATCTAATACAGAAGGGAAAGAAAATAGAGATGATAATAATAATTTTTCTGAAATAGGTAAAACCACACCGTATGATGATCAAAAATGGTCATTGGTTATAAAAAACGAGAAAGATTCAGATAACAAAATTGAATTAGAGAATGCTAGGGAGTTTTTAAAGGATAGTGAAATAAAAGAAGGGGGTATTTTTAATTTAGATAAGGGGATTGCCGGTTTACAGGATCAAAAAAGCAGAGAGGATTTTCAATATATGGTATTTGCACTATCTGCATTAAAAAACTCCAGAGTAGCTGAAGCTTTAGGTTTAGGGTTTATTGACAGTACAGCCCTAAAAGGAAAAACGTATGTATATCGGGTTAGAACTTTTGGTAAATCAGATATTTATGATGTAGTTCCGGAAAAATTAGAAATCAAAGCAGAGATAACAAATAAAGATTACAGCAATTCAGTATATATTAAACAGGGTGATGGTGAATTATTTTTTGCATGGATTGATTTGCCAGAGTTTTCAGGATATTCAATTGAGAGGGCTAATTCTGGTACAACCATATTTACTCAATTGAATAGTGCTCCATTATATAATACTGGAGGAAGTGGTGACAGCACAGAGTCGCGGATGGGATATAATGATAAGAACTTGACAAATTATAAAATATATAGATATAGGTTTTATGGTTATACTTTATTTGGAGAAAAGAAATTAATAGCAGAAATAAAAGGGATGCCAAAAGATCTGACTCCTCCTGAACAACCATTTTTACCACAGCCACTGAATACAAAACCAAATGAAGTATTAGTGAAATGGGAGATGAATTCTAAGCCGGCTCCAGACTTAAAAGGGTTCCTAGTAGCCAGATCAAATACAAATCGAGGTGAATTTAAATTATTGCACAAAGAAATTCTTTCAAAAGGCAGCAGAAGTTTCATAGATACAACATTTCTAAGAGGGAAGTTGAATTATTATATTGTCCAAGCAATAGACACGGCTAATAACATTAGTTCATCATTTCCAGTCTCTGTAACCCTAATAGATTCAATACCACCGGAAAAACCTGTCTGGATTTCAGCATTAATTGATACATTAGGGATAGTTACTCTAAAGGTGGAAAAAAACAAAGAAAAGGATTTGATGGGGTATAGAATTTTTAAATCAAATAGTCCCGAACATGAATTTTCTGTTATCCATGAAAGTTTTGTTGAAGATGATTCCTTGAATGAAAAAATAGAAACAGTATTTAAGGATACAGTAACATTAAATTCATTAACGCCTAAAATATATTATCGTATAAGAGCATTGGATTTTAATTTCAATCAATCAGAAATATCAGAAATTATATCAGTTGTTCGTCCTGATACAATACCTCCTGTAACTCCAATTTTTAATAATGTAATTGTTAAAGAAAAAGAGATTGAATTGCAATTTGTCCCTAGCAGTAGTGAAGATGTAAAGGAGCAATTAATTTATAGAAAGATAGATATGAAAGGTGAATGGGAGATATTAAAAACGCTTACAGGAATTGAGAATAAGTTTATAGATACAGCAGTAACAACCGGAGTAACATATTATTATACAATAAGAGCAAGAGATTTGAGCGGACTTTTATCTAGTTATGCTAACGAGGTTTATGGCAAACCCTTTGATACGGGGGTAAAACCCACTATTGAGAAATTTACGGCGGATGTTGAAAAAGAAAGCATCGTACTGAGATGGGAGTATCCAGAAACTAAGATAGAAGCAGTATTTATCATTTACAAACAAGATGTAAAAGGGATGCTAAAACAATACGCAATATCAAAAGAGAAAAAGTATATAGATTCAAATCCTGACAAAGAAAATCATTATGCTATTAAAGTTGTAATGGGCGATGGTGGAGAATCAAAACTAAGTAATGTTCTAAATAAAGTTATTGAAAAAAAATAATCTTGACTTGAAGAAAATCGAAATAACTGTTAAATGGAAGTTTATCAAAGGAAGAATATGAAAAGAATAAATATAGTGCTTTATATTTTTGTGGTAATTGGGTTAATTATAACTACTCGAATTGATATTAATGCTCAGATAAGTGTAAAGTTGACACAGCCGCCACCATACCAGTTTAAGGTGGAACAGTTTTGGAAAATTCTTTTACTGAACAACAGTGGAAGACCTACAACAATATATTTAAAGGGGACAGCAACCGAATCATTCCAAGGAAAAGTTATTGAAGCGACTTCATCAGTGATAACATTGCAGCCTGGAGTAAAAACAGTTGATGGACGTGATCTAGGACCATTCAATGTTTGGCAGTCGAATGATCGTTATAAAACCATTCTTATGAATTCCGGGAGCCTTCCATCAGGGAATTATGATATTTGTATTGGAGTATATGATGCAGCTTCTGGGGCACAGATTGCAAGTGATTGTATTCAAGTTACAGTTGAGAATTTTAACAGAATGGAATTGGTTTCACCTTTAGATAATGAAGTATTAGGAATTTTTATACCGCAAGAAGTTAGAGTTACCGATGCTGGGGAGGGTACCGACAAAATAGAAAACATAAAAAAGAAAAAGGATAAAGATTGGGATGAAGCAGTAGGCGATCTAAAGAAGAAAAAAGATTATGACTGGGACGAAGCTGTAATCTTTTCATGGCTGCCACCTGTGCCGGTTCCTCCCGGAGCAAGAATAAGATACAGATTAAAAATAGTTGAGATATACGACTATCAGTTGGTTCATTCAGCAATGTCATCGAACCCATATTATTATCAATCGCCATTAACCATATCAACTGTTCTGCGTTATCCAATTAATGCACAGAAATTAGTACCTGGAAATAAGTATGCATGGAAAGTGGAAGTATATGTTGATGATTTTAAGACTCAAGAAAGTGAAACTAGATCTTTTGAGATTCAAGGAAGTGAAGTTGGATCTGAGAACTATTCAAACAAAGATTACAGCGGCGAATCTAATCAATTTAGCAAAATTTTAAGGGGTGATAAATCAAACATGCCTTCCGGGTTAGCTTTATTTACAAATAAGATTTATAGTAGTTCAGGATTAAATTTTAATGGAGCTCCAGCATCAGTTGATTTATTTGGTAGTGATAGTGGATTTAAGTTATATGGAGATTTAAAATTAACAAATACAGCTAAGAGTAAACAGGCACAGTATTCACAAATGCCATTGAATTACCAAACCATGACAGCAAGTCCTAAATTATCAATTTACGAAATACCTTTCGGATTAGAGATTTATTTAACTTCGTTAAAAGGATCCAATAATGAAAGTCTAAACAGTTTTTCATTTCTTTTTGATATAGATGAATTAAAATCAAATATAAAGAATCGTGTATCTGAAAAAGTTACAGAAGAAATAACATCATCTGATTCTACATTAGGTGCTCTAAGCAATATTGAATCAATGAAAGACCCGAGTAAATTTGCTGAGAATGCTGAAAAATTGGGACTACTATCACCGACAGAAAAGATGTTTTTAAGTATTAAAACATTGGGAATTGGCAGTACTAATCCGGATTACTCTGAATTTACAGCTGCAGGAGTAACAGTGAATGGATTCAATCTTGAAATAAATCCATGGATATTTTATTTAGCATTTGCAGTAGGGAATAATCAGGATGCAATTGAAACAGTATCTTTTAAACGAAGGTTTATAGCGGGAAGATTCGGATTTGGGAAAAAGGAAGATTCACATTTATACTTTACAATGCTTAAAATGAAAGATGATGCAAATTCAATAAAACCAATTGCAGTAAATTCATCAGCCGGGAGTCCAATGTCGCCTCAAGGGAATATGAAAGTTCCGCTATTAGTTCCGCAGGAAAACGTAGTAATAGGAACAGAAGGGAAAATAAGTCTATATGAAAAATTAGTTGAATTGGAAGGGGAAGCTGCTGTTTCAGGTTTTACACGAAATACAAATGATGCAGATTTCACTAGTGAATCTATTCCAAGTTTTGTAACAAATATAATTACACCCAGATTGAGTACTTCATTTGACTATGCATGGAAAGCTAAATTGGCTGTAAACAACATATCGAGTTTAACGCTATTTAATATGGGATTAAAAAGGGTTGGACCTGGATATATTTCTTTAGCAGCCCCGAACATTAGGCAAGATCAGTTCCAGTATGATTTTAATTTGGATCAAAAATTTGCCAATAAAAAAATAACGATGAAGGCGTTTTATAAAGTATATAGAGATAATCTAATAGATTGGAAACAATCGACAACGACAACATCTTCATACGGTATAAATTTAGGTTTCTTTTTCCCTAATATTCCATTTGTCCAAATAAATTATTCACCATCTTTACAAAAAAATGATATTGTTATTCCATCATTAAAAATGGAGAATTCATCAGATATATTTTCATTGATGACAGGTTATGTATATAATATATCTAATATTTCGGGTTCTACAATGCTTGTTTTTATGGGGCAATACCAAGATTCTAAAATCGGATCTGTTTCAAGCAAGATTTCTAATGAATCATACGTATTGAGCCAAAGTCTAAATTTCGAATTTCCATTAACATTGAATTCATCATTGAGTCTTATCCAATCAAAGATTCTCTCAACAAAAAGCAATATAACAGAATTTGACTTGAACGGAATATATCAATTTAATGAAATAATATCTGCAAGTCTTGGAGGGAATATCTCAAATGAAGAGCATTTTACAAAAAGAACAATGCTTTCAATTGGTTCAAATATAATTTTAACACAATGGATTAGATTTGAATTGCAGGCAAATATATCAAGATACAAGGATCTTTCCGGGGTAGGAAATAGTTATAATGATGGTATGCTGCAGATAGCGGCATTGATAAATTGGTGATTCCAAATTAAGCGAAATAAAAATTGAAAATAAGGGTGGAAACGAGCTGAATAATGATGTTTTTATTTCTCTTGATAGGGCATGAAGGTTAAGTTCCGGTAAAACAAAATCTTTCAGTTCAATTATACCGAGATTTTTATAGAAATTCGGAAAGCGGTTAAGGGAAAAGTATATAATTGATGTTAATATTTAAATAAAAAAATGCCTGCCAAAAAAATTAGCAGGCAAGTAATGTGGATCTAAACGGGTTCGAACCGATGACCTGGAATGCCATTCAAGCGCTCTCCCAACTGAGCTATAGCCCCATAATTTATAATCAATTTACATCTGCTTCCTCCACCTAAAGAGATTTCAAAAATGGTAAATTAAAAGCCGGAATTGTAGAAGATTAAATTCAGCTATATAATATCTTTTGAACAAATCAATGAAAATGCATTTGATCTTAACATTCCGCGTTACGTGGATATATTTAAGGAAGAGGAAGTGGAAATTGTGTCTGTGCAATTAGAAATTGATAGACTTGAAAATGAATTAAAAATCACGTAAACAGAAATTAAAAGATTTTTAACTTAATAGTAAAAATGATTTAAGTTTTACTGGGGCTGTTGTTACTCTTCGAAATTCCCTGAACAAAGGAATAAAAGTTTTACCATTTAGATTTTTGTTTCAGTATTCAGACCAAACGCAGATTTAATTCAAATAAAATATATAGGATTATATCTTGCCAAAAAATTTGTTTTTATAGAATAAACTAAATATATGCTAGTAGATAACATTCTTAGGATATTTTATCCGTTCACGTGTTAATTAATAGTTATAGCATAAAATTAAGAGAATTTATGAATAAGTGTCCAGTCTGTTCATACCCAGTTAAGGATGTATCGCAAGATGATAGTATGAATTACAATGTTGATTGTTTTAAATGTGGTTGGCTTAGCATTACTGATGAAGCAGCCTATTTTTTATTAAAGAACTATGAATTAGAAAAACAAATTAACAATCTGTCTTCTTGGTGAAGAGGATTGAAAAGTTTTTGAAAATATATCTTTGTTTTAGTTTAATCTCATTTTTTTACTCTTGTAATTATAATGGGTAAGGTGTAAATTTACAAAGTTATTTGTTTTTAGAAATTAGAAGTAAATTTAGAAATAGTTCGGGGCTATAGCTCAGTTGGGAGAGCGCTTGAATGGCATTCAAGAGGTCATCGGTTCGAACCCGTTTAGCTCCACAATAAGAACCTGTTTTTGTAAATAAAAGCAGGTTTTTTTGTATATTTTTGGCTAATAGAAAAATATTTAATTGATGGTAAATATGAGATCTCTTTACACTATCGCATTGCTAATCTTATCAAATATCTTCATGACTTTTGCATGGTATGGGCATTTAAGATTCAAAGAAATGAGCTGGTTCAGCAATTTAGGATTACCGGCGATAGTAATTATCAGCTGGGGTATAGCATTATTTGAATATTCCGCACAAGTACCAGCAAATAGAATTGGATTTATTGAGAATGGGGGACCATTCAATTTATGGCAATTAAAGGTAATTCAGGAAGTAATAACACTCACTATTTTTACTTTATTCACAATCATCTTTTTCAAAAATGAAACCCTTCGATTA
>JBAYVI010000071.1:0-16720 GCA_041674625.1 Melioribacteraceae bacterium
ACAATTAATTTTCCACCTTTCTTACTTGAAGCATCAATTCCATTAACGAAAAGATTGATAAATACTTGTTGAATCTGATTTGCATCAGCAGTCAATTTCGGCAGGTCTTCATCAAAGTTTCTTTCCAATACTACACCACTAATCTTTAATTGATTTGCTACTACTGTAGCAGCACGTTCAATAATTTCATTAATGCTAATTAAACTTTTTTTAGGAGTAGACTGACGTGCAAAATCTAATAGACCTTTTACAATCTCACGACTACGAAGAGTCTCACGCACAATTACATTTAAATCTTCCTGCATTTCAGGATTATCTTTTGTCCTTTTGAGAAGGAAACTACTATATGTAAGAACACCGGTTAAAGGGTTATTAATTTCATGTGCTACACCGGCGGCTAATTGACCCAAGGAAGCCATCTTTTCAGATTGAAATAATTGCATTCTTACTTCTTTTATTCCCTGAGTCATCTTATTAAATGAATTAGCCAATTTTCCTAATTCATCCTTACTAAGTTCAGCAATTTTGTAATCTAAATTGCCTTGACCAATCTCTTCTGTTGCTTTTACTAATTCTGCTACCGGTTTATCAACGTATCGTTTTACAAAAATTCCGATAATAAATGCAATACCTATAAAAGATAGAATACTAAAAATAATACCTCTTATTTCGTTATCTACAATTTTATTATCAATTTCTGTTAAATAAAATGTTACATCTAAAACACCAAGAATTTTTGAGTTTTTTGAGTGTACGTGGCAGTCAGATGTATAACAAGATTTTTCGTTATAGATAGGATTAATTATTCCAAGAACGCGGGAGGAATCGCCATTTACTTTGAAAACTCTTTTTCTATCTGCAATAGATAATTTTTCAAGTGTTACACTTTCATTATGGCAAACACTGCAACTCTTTTGAGATTTATCAACTAAAACGCCGACTTCTTTTGAATTGGTGGAATATGCAACTTCACCCGATTTATTGTAAATACGAATTGCATGAATCTGATGATCGCTGCCGATTGTTTTAATAATTTCGTTTATATGATCTCGCTGATTGAGCAGCATGCCATATTTTGTAGAACTTTTTACAGTTTCACTTAATTGTAGTGCATGCCGCTCAACTTCATCGAGCATTACTTCTGAATGATATGAGATACTCAAATAGGCATAAATACCCAATATTATCAGTGTTGTAATACCGATAACTAAGATTAATTTTGTGCCTATTTTTCTATATATCTTCATATTTATCTAACTAATTTCCCCGGTTTATCTGTTGGATATGATTTATCATCATGACAATCGGAACAATCAGGTTTATTATATTTCCCATCTTTATGACAGCTTTCGCATTCAAATTCTGCATGTGTTTCATCAAACCTTAATCCTGCTTTTGCATGATTGAAGTTTGTTTGATCCCAAGCACCGTGGCAAGAAGAACATTTAGAATTTTTCCCTGTAAACTTACCTTTTGTTGTATGGCATCTTACGCATGTTAATTTACTATGGAATTTGGATAAATCAAATCCTGTTCTTGCTTTATGATTAAAGCTGGCTTCCTTTACTTCATTTGCATGGCACATGGTACATTTAGAAGCATTATTGGTGTCATGACAAGCTAAGCAATTTTTATGCTTTTGAGTAAATGTTTTCGGTTTAATTTTTGATTTATCACGTTGATCATGGCATGTAATACAAGCATCATCTTTATGACAACTTTTGCATTCTAAACCAAAAGTATTAATATGTTGAGAGTGAGCAAAATTAACTAACTTACCCTTATTTGCTTTTGGAGTTTCATATTTGATCATATCAGGAGTTTTAACTTCAGGATGACCTTTTGATTTATTAGATGACACTACTGATTGTTTTTTATTACCTATATTTTTTGCATTGATAGAATGGCATGCATTACAATCGTTCTTGCCGCTCCAAGCTCTATGACAGTCGTTACATAATCTATGGAAAGCACCTTGTAAATCAGGCTTGGAAATGTCTTCTCTTTTTCTTGTCTCTGAATGGCAATCCGAACAAGGAATAACTTCACCAGGAGGATTATAATGATGACAAGAAACGCAGCCTCCTGACATTTCAGCCATTTCAGCATGGGCTAAGTGAGTGAATTTAGCAGGTGAATATAAATTCTTTCCTTTAATCTTATTGATTATTATTTCAGCAGGTGCATCTTTTGGTGTTTGATAAATAGTAACCATTAGATCACGAGGACAATTTATCAAACAAGGGTTCTCTTTCGTAGGAATATCACACGCATGGCATGTCTTACATGTTAAACCCTTTACTTGAGCATGACTTACCGGCACTTTTTTATTTTGTCCGAATAAAAAAGCTGAACTAAATATTAATAACGATATAATTAATAGATTTTTTTTCATTGTACACCTTTTGCAGAATATTTTGATACGGATGCAGCCGGTTTTGGCTGACTAATTACAGGAAATATCATTACTGCCGCACGATAGATTAAAACTTCTAATGCCACAAATCCTAAAGTAACTAATATTTCTCCGACTGATGGAACGTAAGCTGATGTTGCATAAGGAGGAGTATATGCAACCACAAAATTATTTAATCTATTTAATAGTACTCCTAGTATTACTAATGATGAGGCAATAAATAATCCTGGAATCGATTTGGTTAATGTACGTGAGAAAAACATTCTCAGCGGAACTATAATTCCCACCACCAATTCGATTGTATAAAGTACACTTACAGTATTTACTTCCATTAAATAAACGAATGATTTACGTATTACCATATCTCCGATTTTGAAAGCAAGATAAATAGCTAAAAGCGGTCCGATAATATCTGCTAAACCTCTTAGTACATCGGTTTCGGGTTTTAACTTAAACGAGCGAGAAGAGATAATTGATTCAAAAATTACCATCGGGAATCCAACCGAAATTGCAGAGAGTAAGAATAAGAGAGGGAGTACAGGAGTCTGCCAGAGTGGATGCATCTTCTGTCCCGAAATAATCATCAACGTTCCGAGAGAAGACTGATGAAGACAAGATAATACAACACCTGCTATAATAAAAATAAACATTGTCTTATCTAATACTCTATCTAAGAAACGGAGAAATTTATCGATCGGGTTATTTAATTTAGAAAGAAATCCAGGAAGATTTACTTTACCTATAAATCTCTCGGCAACTATCGGTAAAAATTCTATATATAGAACAGTCAAATAGATCATAACGCAAATACCGACTTCAAAAAGTGCGGAGTTTCCATTCCACATGATTAATGGATGCCATATATAATACCAGCGTCCAAGATCGGTCATAACACTGACTGCAACAAACGTATATCCAAGAGCCGCAGTTAAAAGTGCAGGGCGTACAATTGCGTGATATTTATCTTTATGTAAGATATGACCAAGAGCGGCAGTAGTAAAACCACCGGCAGCAAGGGCAACACCAAGAGCCACATCAAGTCCAATCCAAATGCCCCATGGATATTGATTGCTTAAATTAGTAATTGCACCTATACCCAATATATATCTAAGTAATAACGCGGTCATTCCAAAAGCGGCTATAATTATTAAAGCCCATACACCAGGAGTCAAAAATTTCTGTTTTATCGGCATCGGTTTCAAATGTTCTTCCATCTATTCCTCCGTATCAGAATTTTTACGATTTTTATTAATCCACATCACTCCGCCTAAGATTGCGTAGAGTGCGAGTGGAGGAACGAAATATGCGAATAAACCATGTTGAATTGATTCCGAAACACCGGGAGCGGTAGCTCTTGGCAGATCAGGTAAACCTAATTTTGGCATCTCTTTGCTTGATATATACATCCAAGAAGTTCCGCCAACTTCAAATTCTCCGAAAACATGATCTATATATTTATCAGGATATAATTCAATTCTTTTATGTGCGATATTTACCAAGTCTTCTCTTTTACCGTAAGTAAGCACTTCATTAGGACATATTTCTACACAAGCAGGAAGCTTTCCAACTTCTGTGCGTTCAAAACAGAAATCACATTTCTTAATATCCGGCTCAATAGCTTTTTCAAATTCAAATGCGGGTACTTGGAAAGGACAAGCTACCATACAGTAGCGACAGCCAATACACTTACTTCCATCCCATGTTACAGTTCCGTTAGGATGCTTGTGGAATGCTTTTACTATACAAGCCGATACGCATGCCGGTGTATTACAATGCATACATTGAACTTTTACATCTATTGGAAATTGATCTAATTCTCTTCCGGGGAATTCATTAACCACTGTTAATGCTGTATGATCGGGTCTTCTCATCTTATTAAATACTGTTCGATCATCATAAGTATCTAAAGAAGCGGTTGGCATATCATGAGCTGTTTTACAAGCCCATTCACATTTTCTGCATCCTATACAAGCGGTAGTGTCGATCAAAACACCCATAGCTTTATCCGGAATGTAGTCTTTCGACTCTGCTTTTATTTTAGTTGAGGTAACTCCCGCAGTAACTGCACTTAATGCAGCGCTTGTCTTGAAGAAGTCACGCCTTGACTGTTTGGGCATCATTTCCTCCTTACTGATGCAAATTAATAATAGTAATGGATTGTTTTATCCGGTTCTAAAATAGTTTAATAATACTTTTTTGTCAATTTATTTGCATCTCTTATTTTCCACTATTTTTTTATGTAAATTTGGCGGTTAATTAATAATTATTTAGAACAAGAACCCTAATGGCAAAATCAGATAAAAACCAGCTCGACAAATTCCGTAATGGAATTAATAAAATTGATAGTGAAATTCTAAAACTTCTTTCTTCAAGAAGAGAATTTAGCAAAGAGGTAATTAAAGTAAAAGAGTCTCATAAAAGCCCTATTCGTGATTTTAAGCGCGAAGAAGAACTTCTTAGACGATTAATTAAGGAAGGAAAGAAATTTAATCTCGATTCTCATTATGTTTCAAAGCTTTATTACGAAATTCTTGAAGATTCTGTTAGAATGCAGCAAAATTATGTACTCGGATTTGTAAATGAGAAAAAATCGAAAAAAGGTATCAAGGTTTCCATTCAGGGTATTGAGGGCTCTTATAGCTATATGGCGGCGACTAAGTTTTTCTCTAACTCCGGTTATAAAGTAAATTTTAATTTCTTTACAAAATTTGAAGATGTTGTAAAATCAACCGAAAATGGTGAAAGTGATTTTTCAGTTTTACCTATTGAAAATACTACTTCAGGTGGAATTAATGAAGTATATGATCTTTTATTACATACAACATTATCGATTATCGGTGAAGAAAAATTTGAAGTGAAGCATTGCTTAGTTTCCGGAAAGGAAATTGATTTAAATTCAATCAAAAAAGTTTATGCCCATTATCAAGCAGCGGCTCAATGTAGTAAATTTTTGGATTCACTAAAAGATGTATCAGTAGAATATTTTGCAGATACTGCAATGTCGGTTCAAAAAATAAAGATGGAAAATAATTCGGAATATGCTGCAATAGCAAGCGAAGAAGCTGCGAAGTTATTCGGTGTTAAAATTCTTAAAAAAGATATAGCAAATCAATCCGAAAATTTTACTCGATTTTTAATCGGCGCAAGAAAGCCTCTGAATGTCGATGATAGGATTCCATGCAAGACTTCAGTCGTCCTTGCCACTTCTCATACCCCAGGTTCACTCGTTGATGCTTTAAATATTTTTAGAAAATATCAGGTTAATTTAACAAAATTGGAATCCCGTCCTATAATCGGTAATCCATGGGAAGAAATGTTCTATCTTGATTTTGAGGGGAATCACCAAAATGAAAATATCCAAAAGATGATAGATGATCTTGGGCATTATACACGCTTCATCAAAATTCTCGGTAGTTACCCTTCGCAACAATTAGTGAAAGCTAAATTAGAATATTCATTATTATTAGATGAGAAGGGTGCGCCAAAAGCGGATTTAACTCCTAAGGCGAGTGCAAAGGCGTCCTCTCCAAAATCTAAAAGTTATAAATTGGCAAGCCGTGAATACAAGCAGGAAGATACTATTATTAAAGTGAAAGATGTCCTGATTGGAGGAGATGGCTTTATAGTGATGGCTGGACCTTGCTCGGTTGAATCAGAAAGCCAAATTATGCAATGTGCATTAGAAGCAAAAACAAATGGTGCTCAAATATTAAGAGGCGGCTGTTACAAACCAAGAACATCACCATATAGTTTTCAAGGTCTTGGCATTGAAGGTGTAGAGATTCTCGTTAATGCAGGTAAGGCTTATGATATGCCTGTGATTACTGAGGTTATGGATAGCGAGCATGTAAAAGAAGTTGCTAAGTTTGCAGATATTCTTCAGATAGGTGCAAGAAATATGCAAAATTTCACACTCCTTAAAGAAGTGGGAAAAACTCATCGTCCTGTAATGTTGAAGCGAGGATTAATGTCTTCTATTGACGAATTATTAAATGCCGCTGAATATATTTTAGCTCAAGGCAACAGGCAAGTAATTCTTTGTGAAAGAGGAATTAGGACTTTTGAAAATGCAACTAGAAATACATTGGATTTAAGTGCAGTGTTAGTGTTAAAAGAACTTTCTCATTTACCAATTATTGTCGATCCTTCTCATGCAGTAGGGCAGAGGAATAAAGTTGTTCCATTAGCAAAAGCGGCTAAGATTGTTGGAGCGCATGGTGTAATGGTGGAATTTCATCCGGAGCCTGAAAAAGCTTGGAGCGATGGTGAACAGTCACTCTATTTTAATCAATTCGAAGAGATGATGAGAGAGCTTTATGCTTTACAGAAATAAATATTTTGTGAATTGAAAAAAAGGTTTACAAGAAAATTAGGTAAGTGATATGGAAAGTTCAGAATTTTGTTCTAAACGGTTCAAAAGTAGAACTGTGATTGAACCATATATATAAGATAGCTTGCGGATGTGTTTGTAACGGTTGAGGCGAAATCTATGCCTCCACTGATTCTAAGATTATCGTTTAATTTAAACCCCGCTGCAAGATGTGCTTTTGCTCCTAAATCCCAAGACGCTCGATCATTAAATATCCGATCATTTATAGCAATTAATCCAACTCCTTCTTCAAGGAAAAAAGTTTCATTAAAGAATTGTGAAATATTTGCTGAAAGGTAATATCCTTTAATGAATGGATAAAACTTTCCTTTTCTATTCTCAGGAATTAAGGTTTCAATTTTCTGGGCGTAAAAAAATCCGGTTCTAAACTCAATATCAGCTGAGAACCATGCATAGAAACCAAGATAACCGCTTAATGAATAACTTGAAAGTGACGGGGAATTACCTTTTACTTCACCAATACCGGTATATCCGCCAAAACTCGGATTCATAAATTGAGCACGTATTATGAAAGGAATAAATAAAAATATTATTACAATTTTTTTCACAGAATATCTTAATAGTTGATTAATAGGATTGATAATTCCTTTGCTTCTTGTACATTTTTTAGAGCTTCAGCAACTTCTAAGGGATTATTTGGGTCGGTTAGATTAATAATATTTTTTTCGTAACCGGCTAAAATCTTTTGTAGTAATTTTTTATTTATTGGCTGACCACCCGTAGCCGCTGCTGCTTTATTATAAAAGAGAACAATCTTTAATGGGATTTCTCTATTGACTGCTTCTAATAGTCCATAATGACCTGCTGCAATAAAACCAAAATCGCCTGTAAGACACCAGATATCTTTGAACCCTGCATAAAAAGCGCCGATACCGAGCGGAATACTGCCTCCCATATATGTAACTGCATCAATGCATGAATAAGGAGGGAAGGCAAATGAACTGGATGCGCTCGTATCGCCAGTTACAATTTCCTTTTCAATATTTTTAAATACATCAAAAAATGTTAGATATTTTTCTGCTCCCGCTTTTACGCTAGGCGATAAGCTTTCTGGGACTATCGGCAGTGCCACTCTATGAATTGATGAATAATTACCATCTAATTTTTTAGCTAAATATACTTTATACTGATAATCCGAAAGTAGCGGATGAATTATATGAGAATAAACATCTTTTTCGTAAGTGAAATCTATCGTTAAATTTTCTTGCCTTCTTAATTGTTCTTGTTCGCCTACTATATAAGAATCTATAAGAACAACTACTGGCTGATTTCTTCTTTCGGAATCAGTCATAGCGTTTGTAATATCTGAATAGATTGATGCTTGATCAGCTTTATGATATTTAATTCCCAATCCCTTAATCAATTCTTCAGTTTCGAGAATATTATCAGAGTGTTTGCCACTTTTATCATCAAAAACAAAAATCAAACATCCGGCAGTTATGTCAGTATATAGAGAATCTGTTACGCTATTTGCGGCTTTCATTAATCCATGTGTTTTTATAAAACAAGCCGATCGTTGACCAAACATACTCATGCTATGACAAATAGTAAAAGCGACTTCCTCGTGATATGAATAAGTAGAGATTTTATTATTAAGTTCATTAAATGCAGAGAAGGTTTGACTTGCTCCATATCCCGGCACGCAAGTGGTTGTTTTCACTCCTAAATCTATAAGAGCATAAGATATTGCTTTATCAATTGTAGTAATCACTATTTATTTCCTATTTGCCTAAAATCGTTGCCGGAAGGGTTTTGAAAAATTCTTAAATCAAATGAAGGTATTACTGCTAAAATATGATCAAAAATATCTGCTTGGATCGATTCGTAATCATCCCATTTAGTCGTATTCGTAAAAACATAAATTTCTATTGGAAGTCCATCTGCACCGGGAGCTAATTGTCTAACTAAAAATGTCATCGATTTATCAATATCATTTCGCTGCTTAAGATAATTAATAAGATAAGCACGAAATGTACCTACATTTGTTAATCTTCTTCCGTTTACTAATTCCGAATTGTCGATATTATTTTCTTTATTGTATTCTTCAACTTCAGTTGAAATCTTAATTAGGTAGTCCTTAATAATAGAAATATTTTTAAATTTTGTAAGCAACTCATTGTCTGCAAATTTAATACTGCTTTGATCAATAAATACAGAACGTTTGATTCTTCTTCCACCCGATAAAGTCATCCCGCGCCAATTCTTGAATGAATCTTCCACTAATTTGTATGTCGGAATTACTGTAATCGTTTTATCGAAGTTTTGAATCTTAACTATATTAAGTGATATATCGATTACATCACCATCCGCGCCGAATTTAGGGACTTCTATCCAATCTCCAACTTTTACTAAATCATAATTTGAAATTTGAATGCTTGCAACGAATGAAAGTATAGTATCTCTAAAGATTAACAAAAGTACTGCAGTAAGTGCGCCTAATCCGCCTATTAATGCCCAAGGGGATTCATCTAATAAAATACCAATTATAACAATCGCACCAAATATCCAGATAATTATTTTTACTATTTGCAGGTATCCCTTAATAGGTCTATCATTTGTTTTACTTGTTCGCTCGTAGAATTCATATATTCCAGTAAGAATACCGTTTGCTAAAGCTACAAATAAATAGACAATTACTGAATTTATTATTTTATGAATTAAAGATGCTAACTCGGGAATAAGATTAGCAAATGAATTAATTATAATAAGAGAAAGTACAAGGGCAATTCGTTTTAGGAATTTTTCTTGGAATAATACATCATCTAATTCGGTTTTAGTCTTTTTTATTAGCTTTTGGGTTATTTTGATTATTATATTCTTTGATATAAAGTAAAAGATAACAGAAATAATTAAAATGGATAGGAAGCGGAGGTTATCATCGAACCATCCAAATTGGTCTAACCAAAGTGAGAATCTTTTGATAAAGGAACTATTTTTGTAAATGAATGAGAGCATAGAATAATTTTTTTGTTATTTTATCACACCAATTTATCATTTTTTTTAATTAAATGAATGCCATTAACCTATGACCGAACAAAAGAATATAAAAGCTTACATTGCATGGATAACAATTTGTATAATATGGGGTACTACTTATTTAGCAATTAAGATTGGAGTAGAAGTTTTTCCACCGGTATTATTTGCCGGAATTAGATGGTTAGTAGCCGGACCAATATTAATAACCGTTATGCATTTACGCGGATATAAATTTCCCGAAAAAGCTGATATAATACATCTTGGAATTGTGGGGATACTTTTACTTGGATTTGGGAATGTGCTTGTTGTTGTAGCAGAACAATATATTTCGAGCGGACTTACTTCTTTGATAATTACGACTACTCCTTTTTGGATGGTACTATTTGAAAGATTTATGTATAAAAAAGGAAAAATAAATAAATTTGTAATTGGAGGACTATTACTTGGGTTAGCAGGTGTAGTACTTATTTTCTCTCATGATATCGATACAGTTTTCAAAGGTTCGTTTTTTATTGGTGCTGCAGCTTTATTAGTTGCAGTAATCGGATGGGCTAATGGTACTCTCTATTCCAAGTACAAAAAGGTTTCTGTTGATCCATTAATGGGAGCAGCATTTCAGATGTTTATAGCAGGAGTTATACTTACTTTATTAGGATTATCGATTGGAGAATATTCTTACATCAAAGCTACTGATGCTGGATTGCTTTCACTCCTTTATTTAATAGTGTTTGGTTCGTTGATAGGATATACATCATATATTTATGCGGTTGCTCATCTGCCTATATCATTAGTCTCGACTTACGCATATATCAATCCTGTAATTGCAGTTTTTCTTGGGTGGTTAGTACTTTCAGAACCGCTTAATATTCAATTGGTGCTTGGTGGAATTGTGATTTTGTTAGGTGTTTGGATGGTAAAAAAAGGAGCGCATTAAAACGCTCCTCTTAAATCTATTTTTTATAACTAATTTACTTCTTGAAGTAAATAACCTTTTTCTGTTTTTATAAATTGAAAAGTAGCAGGAAGTTTTTGTGAACCATTTACAAAGCTGAGATTCACTTTATATTCAGTATTAGAGATTTTTTCTATTTTACCAACTTCATAAGATTCTGAAATCGCCTTCATAGCACCAATCTTAGAGCACATTTTTTTTGCATATTTGAGCTCATTGACATTTTTAGAGTCCAAGCTGACTTTATTATCTCTTTCTTTGTCATCGCCTTGATAGACAATTAATTCGGCTGCTTTTTCATAACTCTTAGAACCACTTAAATCAATTATGGATTTTGATAAATTCTCTATCTCTTTATTTTGAGCATTAACATTAATTAATAAAGCAAAAATTAAGAACGTAATTGCGAAAAATATTTTCTTCATTGCGGTCTCCTTTCATCTATTTAATTGTTTAACAATTCATGCACATAAATGTTTCCCAATATGCTATAAATTTTAATAAACAAAGTGTTTGATTTGTTCGCCTTTTTTGCCAATTTCTGTCATTGCTTCAATCCCTAATTGAAGATGCATATCAACAAATTGACTGCTCACTTTTTTAT
The DNA here is from genome assembly GCA_041674625.1 of Melioribacteraceae bacterium. Classification (GTDB taxonomy): domain Bacteria; phylum Bacteroidota; class Ignavibacteria; order Ignavibacteriales; family Melioribacteraceae; genus BRH-c32. Next base: position 11,339 of record JBAYVI010000071.1, read on the forward strand.
CAGATTCTTCAGTTTTGATTCCTTCAGGGATCATAGGTAAATCAGAAACTAATAATAATGCACCACGCGAAATATTATTTGCATACCCAACAATAAAGATTGTTGCTGTTTCCATATCTATTCCAATTGTACCAAGTCGTCTAAGATACTTTTTAAATTCATTATCCCATTCCCAAAGTCTTCTATTTGTTGTATATATTACACCTGTTCGGTACTCAAGTTTTCGAGCAACAATTTTATCCGATACAAACTTATGAAGTTTGAAAGAAGGGAGAGCAGGGACTTCGGGGGGAAGATAATCATTGCTTGTTCCATCCCCTCTAATTGCTGCCGTTGGTAAAATAAAATGACCCAATTCAGTTGATCTTTTTAACCCGCCGCATTTTCCGAGAAAAAGCACTCCTTTTGGTTTGCGTGCTACTAAAAGATCCATAATTGTTGCTGCATTCGCAGATCCTATTCCGAAATTAATTATTGTTAGACCGGAAGTGTTAGTTGCAGTCTGCATTGGTTTCCCAATTCCTTGAACATCACAATTAAATATGTCAGCAAATTTCGTAACATAATTATGAAAATTTGTTAATAGAAGGTAATCGCCGAAATCATCAATATTTGTACCTGTATAGCGTGGGAGCCAATTTTTTGCTATTTCTAATTTTGTCTTCATTTGTCTGCCTTAGGAGAAAATTTCTTATTTGTGAATTTATCTATTTCTAATACGAGTAAAGAAAAAATATAACCGACCCCCAAACCGATCAACATTCCACCCAGAATATCTGAAGGATAATGAACTCCAACATAAGGTCTGCTAAATGCTACAATCGATGCAGTAACAAAAAGAGGAATTTTAATTTTAGGAAATAATTTTGAAAAAAACATTGCTGCCGAAAAATTATTAACTGCATGTGATGAAGGGAAGGAATAAGAACCGGTACAATTAACTAATACGTGGATATCTGAGAACACATTACATGGGCGTACTCTTTCAAATAAATTTTTTAAGAAAAAACTACTGAACTGATCACTTGCCAAAATTAAAAAAGGTAGCACTAATACTGCTAATTTCCCTTTTCTACCTCCATACTTAAAACAAATACCAAGCAATACAAAATAAACCAAATACCAATTCTTTACATCGGTAATAAAAGGAAAAAACTTATCAAAAAGTGGATTTGATAAGGTTTTGTTGATAAAGTATAGAAAAAAAACATCGATACTATATAGTATATCTATCATAATATGTTTTGCATAAATTGTTTATTTTAGTTAGTTAATATAGTCAACATTTTGGAAAATATAATTAAATACATGATTTTTAATTATATACAATTATTGGGAAGAATAAATAGAATTGGATAATAGAAAAGCAACACGTACAACATCGGAATTAAGGAAGATCAATTATTTCAAAGAGGAAAGTAAGAAATCTCTTATTGCTCCTTTTCAATCATTGGCAAAATTCACTGCCATCGCCGGAATTATAGCATTAGTTTTTGAGGTTCGTTACTTCAGTGAATTTTCTTATTTAGTTTATCTTTCCCGCGTTACTTCCATTTTATTAGCATTTACCTTACTAATTTTTTCATATACAAATAAAGGAAAAAAGCACCCAGTCTTTTTAATACATACACTTCTAATTACAATTATATCATCATTCGGTGTAATAATATATTTGTATCCAAAGACATTAACTTTTAATTCGCATATAATTGGACTCATAATTTTTACTGCGGCACTGTTCCTAAGTTGGGATGTGAAGAATCAAATTATAGCAGCTTTGTATTATATAGCTGTATTTGCCGCTTCAATCATTCTCAATGAACAATCGATGTCGATGCTTCTTTCAGGAATTGAATCTGTTGTTCTAGTTGTGATTATAAGCATAATGGCGATAATAGCAAGTTATATAAATTACAAATTGCGTGAAGATGCAGTTTTAAGTTCATACGAAACAAATGTCTCAGAGAAAAGATTTAGAAATTTATTTGAGAACGCTGCCGAAGGAATTTTTCAAATAAATTCGGACGGATTAATTTTTACGATTAACCCATCTTTTGTAAGAATGCTCGGTTATTCGAGTGAGGAAGATTTAAAAAAGGTAAATGCACTTGAAAGCATTTTTAAAACTCAATCTGATTTTGATCTTTTGAAGAAATTATTAGAGAAGCAAGGAAAAGTAAGGAATTACCGAGTCCAATTAAAAAAGAAAGACGGTCATGAAATTACTGTCAGGATGAATGTCCGCCTTAATGATGAAGAAACTAATCAGAAAAATATTTATGAAGGTAGTCTTCAAGATATTTCACAACAGGTAATTGCAGAATCAGAAAGACAAAAAGCAATTGAAGCTTTGAAATCAGAAAAGAACAAAGCTGATATCGCTGCTAAAAAGGCTCAACAGGAGAGCAAATTTAAAACTAAGTTCTTGGCAAGTATGAGCCATGAAGTAAGAACTCCAATGAATTCAGTTATGGGATTTTTAACGCTCGTTGAAAATGATCTGTTTGAAAGTAAAGAAGAACTAAAGCAATTTAGCAAAGATGCAAAACTTGCCGCTGAATCTCTTTTGGATATTATAAATAATATTTTAGATATCTCCAAGATTGAAGCAGGTAAAATGGAATTAGATGAAGAAGAATTTGAAATCACAAGTGAAATAAATAAAGCAGTTTCTATTCTTAAACAAACTGCTAAAAATAAAGGATTGGAATTAGATCTAAATATTGATGAAAATATTCCAAGAATAATGTTTGGCGATCCTACACGTTATAGACAGATAGCGGTGAACTTAATTGCAAATGCAGTTAAATATACAGAAGTCGGAAGCGTTAAAGTCAATCTCAGTTTGATTAACATAAGCAATAATCAGATCGAGATTGGTACGGAAATAATTGATACGGGAAGAGGTATTGCACCGGAGCAGATACCACAATTATTTGAAGCCTATTCGCAAATCAAAAATAAAAATTCGGCTAAAGAAGGAACAGGTCTTGGTCTTGTAATAAGTAAAGAATTTGTAAAACTTATGGGTGGTGAAATTAAAGTCGAAAGTAGAGTTGGGTTTGGAAGTAAATTTAGCTATACAGTAAAATTCAAAGAATCACAAAAGGCAATCTCTTCACTGCCCAAACAGGATCAGTCTGTTGAAGAATTGCAATTCAAGATGAAGGATTTTGAATTGAGCGAATCTTCAAAAAATGAAATAAATGAAAATACAAATAGGAAGAAAAGATTATTACTTGTGGAAGATAATCCGATAAGTCAAAATTTGGAACTAAAAATTTTAAAAGAAGTTGGCTACGATGTTGAAGCCGTTGGGACAGGTCAAGATGCAATTGAAGCAGTGTATACAGATAAATTTGATCTTGTTCTAATGGATGTTGAGATGCAAGGAATGGATGGATTAACAGCTACTAAGAGAATCAGAGAATCTGGAAGAAGGTGTGCTAAAGTGCCGATTATTGCTGTAACTGCACATTCGAGTATGAAAGATAGAGAAGTATGCCTAGCAGCAGGAATGAATGATTATATTGCAAAACCTATTAATATACATTTCTTAAAGATCACAATTGACCAATGGCTCACATCTGAGAGACAATAAAAATCTTTCAATAAAGGATATATATGGCAGAATTAAAAACACAGCAAAACAATAATAACGTTATTGATTTTATAAATTCATTTGCTGAAACTGAGCAAAGGAGAAATGATAGTTTAGAAATTCTTAAACTAATGCAGGATTTTACAGGGTATGAACCTAAGATGTGGGGTCCTACTATGATTGGTTTTGGAAGTTATCATTATAAATCTGAAAGAAGCACTCAAGAAGGTGATTGGTTCTTGGTCGGATTTTCTCCAAGGAAAGCGGCTATTTCTCTGTATGTTTATTCAGGGTGTTCAGGTCAGGAATATCTACTAAAAGATTTGGGAAAATTCAGAATGGGGAAAGCATGTATTTATATCAAAAAACTATCTGATATAAATCAGGAAACTCTAAAAAAATTGATGAAATCTACAATTGATTTTTTGCAATCGAAATATAATTAAAAAGCCGACTGATAATTCCCAGTCGGCTTTTCTAAAATAATACACTAGTACAACTAATCTATATTTAAAACTTCTGCAATACTCTTCATAGCCCAATCAATCTCATCTTTTGTGATTACGAGTGGAGGAGCGAAACGGATTATATTATCATGTGTTTCTTTGCAAAGAATTCCTTTTTTCATTAATGCTTCGCAGAATCTTCTTGCCCCTTTTGCTTCCGGAAGAAGTTCTACTCCAATGAATAATCCTTTACCTCTAATTACTTTTACGTGCTTGCTATTAACGTTTCGTAATTGCTCTCTAAAATATTCGCCAAGCTCAAACGATTTTTCGATTAATTTTTCTTCGACTAAAACTTTTAAAGATTCGCGAGCAATAGCAACACCAAGTGGATTACCACCAAAAGTTGAACCATGATCGCCCGGATTAAATACACCTAATACTTCTTTATCAGAAAGAACAGCAGATACAGGATAACAGCCACCTGAAAGTGCTTTGCCAATTATTACCATATCAGGTCTTACATCTTCATATTGATAAGCAAATAATTTACCGCTTCTTCCTAAGCCGGACTGAATTTCATCTGCAACGAAAAGGACATTATTCTTTTTGCAAATATCAGCGCATTCTTTTAGATATCCATCAGGTGGAACAACTACTCCGCCTTCGCCTTGAATCGGTTCTACAAGAAATGCTACTGTATTTGGTGTGATTGCTTCTTCTAATTCTTTCGCGTTACCATATTCTACATTTTTAAACCCGGGAGTGAAAGGTCCGAATCCATCTTTGTATTGTTCTTCGGTTGAGAAACTGATAATAGAAATTGTTCTACCTGAAAAATTATTCGTACAAGTAATAATTTCAGCTTTGTTTTCTTCTACACCTTTAATCTTGTGTCCCCACTTGCGTGCCGCTTTTAGTGCTGTTTCAACAGCTTCGGCACCTGAATTCATCGGAAGAGACATTTCATATCCGGTCAATTCACTTAATTCTTTGTAAAGAAACGGTAATTGATTATTGCGGAATGCTCTTGATGTTAAGGTTACTTTATCTGCCTGATCTTTCATTGCCTTAATAATGCGTGGATGGCAATGACCTTGATTAACTGCCGAATAAGCAGCTAAGCAATCTAAATACTTGTTTCCTTCTACGTCATAAACCCATACACCTAAAGCTTTTTCGATTACAACATCTAACGGATGATAATTGTGAGCGCCATACTTCTCTTCTAATTCGATATAATCTTTGGAAAGCATAAAGAAATCCTGATTTTTATTATTAAATTTGTCGTTGTAATTTAGGAAATATAATCAATAAGAAAAAAGTAAAATCGAC
>JBAYVI010000072.1:0-16382 GCA_041674625.1 Melioribacteraceae bacterium
CTTCTTCCAGTAAGTTTTCTAAAGTTTTTTATTTTCATTATATTCTTAATTAACAATATTTTTTCTAAAGTAACAACTAAATAAATAATTTATTCTATTTGGTAATAATACATTAATATCTTTAATTTTACCACACAACGAACATTTTAAAGAGGACTATATGAATTTATTAAAAAAGTTAGGTATTTCAAAAAAGAATTTAGGAGCATCAACCGGTGTAAGTTGGTTTAGCACAAAAGATGAAGGTGAATTGGATATTTATTCTCCAGTCGATGGAAAGTATATTGCATCAGTATATCAAGCATCAGAACAAGATTATAATTTTTTAATGGAAAAAGCTCATCAAGCATATCTTCAATGGCGAGTAGTTCCTGCTCCTAAAAGAGGAGAAATCGTTAGACAAATAGGTGATGTTCTTAGAGCCAACAAAGAACCTTTAGGAACATTGGTTTCTTATGAAATGGGAAAATCACTTCAAGAAGGCTTAGGCGAAGTTCAGGAGATGATTGATATATGTGATTTTGCAGTTGGACTTTCAAGACAGCTTTATGGATTCACAATGCATTCTGAACGTGATAACCATAGAATGTATGATCAGTACCAACCTTTGGGTGTTGTAGGTGTTATTACTGCATTTAATTTCCCGGTAGCAGTATGGGCATGGAACACAATGCTATCTGCCGTTTGCGGTAATGCAAGTATTTGGAAACCGTCTTCCAAGGTACCACTAACTGCAATTGCAGTTCAAAATCTTATTCAGAGTGTAATTAAAAAGAACAATCTTCCTGAAGGATTATTCTCGTTGATAGTTGGTAAAGGTTCTATTGTTGGAGAAAAATTAATTAACGATAAAAGAATTCCTTTAGTTTCAATTACCGGTTCTACTGCGATAGGAAGACATGCTGCGGAAGTTATTGCTGCACGATTTGGTAGAGCGATTTTAGAATTAGGTGGTAATAATGCTATTATTCTTACTCCTGATGCAGATCTTAAAATTGCAATTCCTGCAATTGTTTTTGGGGCAGTAGGAACAGCAGGACAAAGATGCACTTCTACAAGAAGATTGATTATTCATGAATCGATTTATGATAAAGTAAAATCATCTTTAGTAAAAGCATATAAGTCATTGAAAATTGGTGATCCATTAAGTTCAGAAAATCACGTAGGTCCACTAATTGACAAAGGCGCAGTTCAGGAATTTGTTCATGCTTTAAAAGAAGTCAAGAAAGAAGGCGGCAAAATATTATTTGGCGGAAAAGTTTTATCAGGGGAAAAATATGTTTCTGAATGTTACGTTGAGCCAGCTTTAGTAGAAGCTTCAAATAGTTTTAATATTGTTCAAGAAGAAACTTTTGCTCCAATATTATATTTAATTAAATATAAGGGAGAAGTAAATAATGCAGTTGATATTCAAAATGGTGTAGTTCAAGGATTATCATCTTCAATATTCACAAATAATTTAAGAGAAGCAGAATACTTCTTATCGGCAGCAGGTTCTGATTGTGGAATTGCAAATGTAAATATCGGTACATCAGGAGCTGAAATTGGTGGTGCTTTTGGTGGTGAAAAAGAAACCGGAGGCGGAAGAGAATCAGGTTCAGATGCTTGGAAAGCATATATGCGCCGGCAAACCAATACGATAAATTACGGTACAAAACTTCCACTTGCACAGGGAATTAAATTTGATATTTAATTATAGTAATAAGTTGTTTATTTTAGAGCCGGGTTTATCCGGCTTTAAAATTAAATAGAGGTTAACATGAAATTTAGTTTAAATATAGATCACGTAGCAACTGTTAGAAATGCAAGAGGTGAGGTTCAACCGGATCCGATTGCTTTCGCTTTAATTGCAGAACAATCAGGTGTTGATGGGATTGTTGTCCACTTACGTGAAGATAGGAGACATATAAACGATAGAGATGTAAAACTCCTAAGAGAATTAGTTACAACCAAACTTGATCTAGAAATGGCAGCAGTTGATGAAATCATAAAAATTGCCGGCGAGATTGGGCCTGATTTAGCTACTCTCGTTCCAGAAAAAAGAGAAGAACTTACAACTGAAGGCGGGCTTAATGTAATTGATAATATTAAGCATTATAAAAATGCTATTGAAAGATTACATGATACGGATATTCCGGTATCATTATTTATTGAACCTGATATAAATCAGATTGATGCTGCATCTGAAATAATGGCTGACTACATTGAAATACATACCGGAGTTTATGCTAATGCAATTATTGAAGAAGATGTATTTGAAGAGTTGGAAAGAATCAGAATTGCTGTGAAACATGCTAAAAAATTAGGTCTTGGTGTAAATGCCGGGCATGGATTAGATTATCTTAATATCAAAAATTTCGTTTTAATTGATGATATTGATGAAGTGAGCATTGGTCATGCAGTAATAGCTCGCGCATTATTTACAGGTATTGATACCGCTGTAAGAGATATGATAAACCTTATCAATAGGAAATAGAACTTTTGAATAAGAACAGGATCTCAAATCAATTAAAACGAAAATTAAATTACCATTATAAAGAATTTAATTTTGGTAAATTGATACCAGATCCGCTCCAATTCCCTCATAAGTATAAACATATTTATGATATGGAAATATCTGCTTTTATTTCATCTGTATATGCTTATGGCAATCTTAAACAAATTATCTCAGTATTAGAAAAAATGCATTCTATTTTTGGTGATTCTCCTTATAATTACATTTTGGAATCTTCTTCAAAAACAATCACAAAAGATTTTAGAGAAATAAAACATCGATTCTTTGAGGGGCAAGATTCGGTCGATTTAATATTGGCGATAAAAAATATTTTTGAAAATTATGGTAGTTTAAAAAATCTTTTTCTTTTATATTATTTCCCGGATGCGACTACATTAAAAGATTCAATCCATTTTTTTTCTCTTTCATTAAAGAATATGTTTCCCAAAAATTGTGGAAAAAGAAGAAGTATAGAATTTATGTTCCCTGATTCATATAAGGGAAGTGCTTGTAAAAGAATGAATCTTTTTTTAAGATGGATGGTGCGCAGTGACGATTTAGATCTTGGTTTATGGCATGAGATATCACCATCACAATTAGTAATACCGGTCGATACGCATATTCACAAAGTTTGCACAAAATTAAAATTAACAAATCAAAAAATAGCTAATTGGAAAATGGCAGAAGAGATTACAAATAATTTAAAAAAATATGACAAGAATGATCCTGTGAAGTATGATTTTTCAATTTGTCATATAGGAATGAGGAAACTTAATTTTTAATTAAATAAGAAAAAGAGTTGAACCGCTAAATAATCTGTTATATATTTAATAGATAATTATCTTAATATACTTAATACCACATAGGAGAGAAATATGGCTGAACCGAGAAAGTTCGTTCCCTTTGTATCTTCGGAAACAAATATGGCTGAGTTTACAGTAAAGGCTTTAGTAATTGGTCTTGTATTGGCTGTAGTCTTAGGAGCTGCGAACGCATATTTAGGATTGAAAGCAGGAATGACGATTGCCGCTACATATCCGGCTGCCGTTATTGGAATGGCATTGATCAAGATATTCAAGGGTACAATATTAGAAGAAAATTTTGCTCGTACAGTTGGATCGATTGGCGAATCGATTGCGGCAGGAGCGATATTCACAATTCCTGCATTTTATATAGCAGGTATTTGGTTAGATTTTTATACACCTTGGCATTATTTTATATCTGCAGCAATTATGGCAGCAGGTGGTGTACTTGGAATAATGTTCGTTGCTCTTCTTAGAAGAGTGATGGTTGAAGATGTCGAACTACCTTATCCTGAATCAGTAGCAGCTGCTGAAATTCATAAAGCAGGTCAAAGGAGTGGAGAAGGTTCTAAGTTTTTATTTGGGGCAATGGGAGTTGGTGCTCTTATTGAAGCACTTAGTCAATTTAGATTATTTGCTCGTTCAGCTGATTACTTAGTTAGTCTTACAAAAGGAAATATTTTATTAAAATCTCCTGATGTTAGCCCTGCTTATATGGGTGTTGGATATATTATTGGTCCACGATTAGCAGCATTAAACTTTTCAGGTGGAGTTATTGCTTGGGGCTTATTAGCACCAATTATAGCTTATTTCAAATTTGGCAATACGCCAATGGAAGGAATGGATTGGATACAAACTATTACGCAAGTATGGAAAGATTATGTACGTCCAATTGCTATTGGTGGTATGTTAGTAGGAGCTGCATTTACATTATTCAAAATGAGAAAAAATTTAGCTGTTGGTATTAAAAGATCTGTTAGTGATGCTAAAAAAGCTGCTACAGGCGCAGTAGTTGAAGATAGAATTGAAAAAGATATTCCCTTTAAATGGGTGATGTTAGGAATTGCATTAACAGGCGTTGCAACATTTTTTATTTATAACTACTTTGCTCAAGATGTAGTGGCTGCATTAGTTGCAACTTTCGTAATGATAATTGCAGGATTTTTCTTTGCAGCAGTGTCAGGTTATCTTGTTGGAATTATTGGTTCAAGCAATAATCCAATTTCGGGTTTAACGTTATCTACATTAGTAATAGCAGCATTATTAATGGTAGCTCTTGGAATGAAAGGGATGACCGGAGTAGCGGCTGTGCTTGGTGTTGCGGCGGTTGTTTGTGTTGCAGCAGCAGTGGCAGGTGAAATGCTTCAGGATTTGAAAGCCGGGCATCTTCTAGGTGGAACTCCTTGGAAAATGCAAGTAGGTGATTTAATTGGTGTGGCTCTTTCTGCAGCAGTTATGTTTTTACCTCTTTTGATTTTACATGAAGGGGATATTAAAATGGGTGGAACCGGATTCGGTGGAGAAAATCTTCCTGCACCACAGGCAAGTTTGATGGCTATTCTATCAAAAGGTATTGTTGCCGGTGATATGGAATGGATATTAATCTTTACCGGAATGTTAATGGGTGTTGCTTTTATTATGATGAATATTAAAAGCCCTATGTTAGTATCTGTTGGAATGTACTTACCATTAGGAACCACTTTTGCAATTTTTGTAGGCGGATTAATAAAAGGTCTAGTCGAAAGACAAAACGAAAAGAGAAAGTTTAATGAAGCACAAAAAACAAGGGTAGAAAATTCTGGAGTATTAATAGCAGCGGGACTTATAGCAGGGGAGGCTCTCATCGGCTTGGTCTTTGCTGCATTGGCATTCAAAGAGATTCCAATACCACATATTTTTGAAGTGCCTTCATTCTGGGTAAGCTTAATTGTATTAGCTTTTATTGCTGCTTTATTAGTAATATTCCCATTAAAAAAAGCAGGCAAGCCAGATGAACCTGCACCACCACAAGTATCAATGTAACTTAAAATTAGGGATCGGTTTAATCCGGTCCCTTTATATACTATTATGAATTTTTTAGAAAGAAGAAAAGTCCTTAAAGGGAAGAATACTTTAGATATGATTCCTAAAAGGGTTTATAGAATTACTGATAACGATGGTCTTGTAACTATCCATATACCAAAATTTAAGAATAAAATTCTTTTAAAATTTTTGGTTCCTCATTTAAAAACACCCGAAATCAAATTAAAGTTAGATGCATTTGGTTCGCAAGTTTTTAGAGCAATGGATGGTGAAAGAAAAGTTTCAGATATAGTCATTTCATTAAGAGAAGTATTTGGTGAAAAAGTAGAACCCGCTGAGGACAGATTATCAAAATTTATTTTGAATCTTTATGACGGCGGTTTAATTACATTTAAAGAAATAACAGGAGTTTATGATGGCTAATAAATTAGCAGAATTAAAACCACAATTGGTGTGGAAACATTTCGAAAACTTATGCAACATTCCTCGTCCTTCAAGACATGAAGAAAAAGCCGCAGAATATGTCCTAAAAATTGCAAAAGATAAAAAGCTACAAACAAAAGTCGATTCATTTGGAAATATCGTAGTTATTAAACCGGCATCAAAAGGAAAAGAAAAATTAACTCCCGTTGTATTACAGGGACATTTAGATATAGTGCCCGAAAAAAATTCTGATGTAAAGCATGACTTTTTAAAGGACCCTGTTGATTATTATGTTGATGGAGATTGGGTTAAAGCAAGAGGAACAACATTAGGCGCTGATAATGGTATCGGGATTGCATCTGCATTAGCAATTTTAGAATCTGATGATCTTAATCTTGGACCAATTGAAGCTTTATTTACACTTGATGAAGAGACCGGATTAAACGGTGCACAAGCATTAAAACCTGGATTCTTAGAATCCAAAATATTATTCAATCTTGATTCTGAAGATGAAGCACTTTATATCGGTTGCGCAGGTGGACAAAATACTTATGCAACATACAAACCAAAAATGGATGCTGCGCCTGCTAATACAACTGCATTAGCAATTACTATTAAGGGCCTAAGAGGTGGGCATTCAGGATTAGATATTAATTCAGGAAGAGGAAATTCGATTAAAATTATTGTTCGTTTACTTTTAGAACTTAGTGATAAATTTAATATGCGATTAGTTTCCGTTAATGGTGGAAGCAAGCATAATGCAATTCCAAGAGAAAGTTTTGCAGTAATTAGAGTTCCTAATAAAAATGTTGAAGCTGTTCAGGAAGCAATTTCTAATTTTGAGTCTGTTGTAAAAAATGAAATCTCTTTTGTAGAAGAAGGATTTTTAGTTGAAGTAAAAAAATCTTCTTCTAAAGCAAAAGTTATGGATAAGAAAACAACAAATAATATGTTGAAAGGACTTTATACCGTACCAAATGGGGTCCAGAAAATGAGTATGGAAATTGATGGTCTTGTACAGACATCTACTAATCTTGCAGTTTTAGAAACTAAACCAAAGGGTGTATTCGTTACTACCAGCCAAAGAAGTTCCATTGAAAGTGAGAAGAAAGATACTACCGCAATGGTCTCGATTGTATTTCAATTGACAGGTGCTGAAATTACTCATGGCGATAGCTATCCGGGATGGCAGCCTGATTTGAAATCAACCGGATTAAAAGTATTGAAAAGTGAATTTAAAAAGAAATATAAAAAAGAACCTGAAATAAAAGCAATTCATGCCGGTTTAGAATGTGGAATAATTAAAGAAAGATATCCTGATATGGATATGATCTCTTTTGGACCAACAATTATGAATCCACATTCACCTGATGAAAAAGTACAGATTAGTACAGTAAATAAATTTTGGGATCTTTTAGTTAATTCACTTAAAAATGTTCCTTCAATCTGACAATAGGATTTAAATTGAATACTTTAAGCAAGTATAAAGAACCATCAGTAATTTTTAGGTGGATAGTATTATTAATAATTAGTATCGCTCAATTTGGTAATTATTATATATATGATAGTATTAGTCCATTAGCTGATCTTTTATCAAAGCAATTAAACTTTACAGATGCAAACATTGGCTTATTGCAGGGAATATATAGTCTTCCAAATATCTTTATGGTATTGATTGGAGGAATCATAATTGACAGAATTGGTACACGTATTTCAACTCTGATCTTTACTGCACTCTGTTTCTTAGGTGCTTTTGTTACATTCATGGGAAATGATTTAGTTGTAATGGCAACCGGCAGATTGATATTTGGTCTCGGTGCAGAATCTATGATTGTAGCTATTACTACTGTAATCGGTCGTTGGTTTAAAGGTAAGCAATTATCATTTGCATTTGGATTGAATTTGACGATTGCTCGATTAGGTTCTTTTGCTGCCTTAAATTCTCCTACGTGGGGAAGAGCGTTTTATGAAAGTTATAAAGATCCATTATTCTTAGCATTAATTGCCGGAACTATCTCGATAGTTTCGGCAATAATTTATTTCGGTATGGATTTCTTTGCCGAGAAAAATTATAATTTAGGAAGTACAACTAATCAGGACAAAATAAATTTCAAGGAGATATTTTCTTTCTCACGTTCATATTGGTTTGTAGTTCTCCTTTGTGTTACTTTTTATTCCGGAATATTTCCATTCCAAACATTTGCTGTAAAATTCTTTATGGATGTGCACGGAGCAACAAGAGAATATGGAGGATTCCTTTCAAGCATCCTTACTCTTTCGGCTATGATACTGACACCATTATTTGGTTTAGCATCTGATTATGTCGGGCATAGAGCTAAACTTATGATGTTAGGCTCATTATTATTAATACCGGTATATTTAATAATGGCATATACGCAAATTCCTTTATATATTCCAATGATAATAATGGGGATTTCATTTTCCTTGATTCCGGCAATAATGTGGCCATCTGTGGCTATCATTGTACCCGAAGCTAAACTTGGAACAGGATATGGGTTAATGACAATGATCCAGAATATTGGTCTCGCATTTTTTAATTTTGTTATTGGCTGGGCTAATGATTATAGCGGTGGATACACATTAGGAATGTGGTTCTTTTCCACATTAGGATTTTTTGGATTGTTTTTTGCATTCAGTTTGTGGCGTAATGAATCATCTCCTGCTGGTCATGGATTAGAAAAGGGAATATTAAATGATAAAAAATAGATTTATATTTTTCATAATAATTGTTGTAGTATATAGTTCTTCTATCGATGCGCAGTCATTTGGATTTGGTTGTTTGGGCTTATCCGGATTTATTGGTGGCTATTCTCAAATGAATTATAAGGTGGATAACCTCAATAATCTTATCAATAGCCAATACACAAGTCCTGATTCAAAAATAAATTTCAAAACCGGCTCAGGTTTTAAAATAGGCGGAAATATTTTTAGAGCAAGATTTGAATCATTCTTTTTTTCTACAAAGATCTATTACCAGTTTTTTAAAGAACAGAAAGAGATATCTAATTTAAACGGTACAAGCTTGACTAATGAGAAATTTGAATTAACGATGAATAATTGGAATGTCGCAGTCGATTTAGGAATCCCAATATTATCGTTTCTTGATTTAAAAGTTATCGAGGGAGGATTTTCATACTTTACTCCTAATTTTAATCATCAGACACTTGTAAATAATGAAGTTGTAACTGAAACAGATTACGATAACTCGGATAATAATCTTTCATATTTTGTAGGTTCAGGATTTATTTTGCATATTATCCCGGATTACATTAGTATTGAGGGGGGAGCGTATTATTCTTTCTATCAAATCAAAAATTTTAATTATAATAATAATATGCTAAATCCTAATAATGAAAATCCATTAATAGACAAGGGGAGCATTATTGCTTCTATTCAATTAAATGTGGGTTTTCCACTTTAAGGAGGAATAAACATGAAGAAAAAATTATTTGATGCAGCGAAAATTGCAATTAAAGATTGCATGGGATTGAAGAAGAAGGAAAAAGTCTTAGTAATTACTGACAGCAATAAAAAAGAGATAGGTGAATATCTATTTCAAGCTGCATTAGACCTTGGAGCTGAATCACTTTTAGTTGAAACCAAACCTGGAAAAACTAATGGTGAAGAACCCACTTCACAATTAGCAGAATTAATGAAGAAATATGATATCGTTTTATGTCCTACTACTAAATCATTGACACATACAAATGCTCGGAGAGCAGCTTCTGCATCTGGTGTTAGAGTGGCTACATTCCCAGGCATTACCGAAGAAATCATGATTCGTGGATTAAATGCAGATTATAAAGCGATTTCCAACCGAACTAACAAACTCAAAAGAATATTAGAAAAAGTTTCTACTGTAAGAGTAACTACAAAATTAGGTACTGATATTACTATGGAGATGAAAGGGAGAGGAATTTACGCAAGTAAAGGACTTTTCCACAAAAAAACAGAAAGCGGCAATTTACCCACAGGCGAAACATTTTTAGCACCTTGGGAAGGAAAAACAAATGGTGTTTTTGTTGTAGATGGCTCATTTGCCGGAATAGGTATGTTAGAAAAACCAATTACAATTCAGGTAAAGAATGGATTAGCTACTGAAATATCTGGGGATAAAAAAGCTAAACAATTAATTGATATGTTGAAGCCATTTGGGAAAAATGGGAGAAATATTGCTGAATTTGGTATTGGAACAAACGATAAAGCAAAACTAAGTGGTTATATACTTGAAGATGAAAAAGTAATGGGAACTATCCATATTGCACTCGGAGATAATAAATCAATGGGTGGCTCGATTAATGTGCCGATTCATGTAGATGGCGTTATAAAGAAACCAACTGTATATTTTGATGATAAAATCATTATGAAAGATGGTAAATTCGTTATAAACCTTTAGTAAAATGCAATTATTTAATCAAAATTGAAATTTTCACCTTTATTTCGTAAATTTGCAAGCTAAAAAATAAAGGATATATGAAAATTTTAAGCAAGCTAAACGAGCAACAAAGAAATGCTGTAGAGTATAATGCTGGTCCTCACATCGTTGTTGCCGGTGCCGGCTCCGGTAAGACCAGGGTTTTAACTTATAAAATTGCATATCTTATTCAAGAAGGACTCGAACCAGAATCTATTCTTGCCTTAACATTTACAAACAAAGCTGCTAAAGAAATGAAAGAAAGGATCCGTGAATTAATTGGGAAAAAAGCGGATTCACTTTGGATGGGCACTTTTCATTCAATTTTCGCAAGAATATTACGAATTGAAGCTACTGCAATTAATTACAGCAGTAATTTCTCTATTTATGATAGAGAAGATTCTGTTTCTTTAGTAAGTAATATTCTTCAATATCTAAGCATAAATCTCGAAAATGTTACCGCCAATTCAATACAGCATAAAATCAGTAATTTTAAAAATCACATGATTACTCCTGAAGAGTATTCTAATAACATTGCAAGTACTTTGGCAGAGAAAAAAATTGCCGAAGTATATATTGAATACAATAAAAGACTTAGAGAAAATAATTCAATGGATTTTGACGATTTACTCTTAAAACCAATTGAGTTATTTAATAATAATACACGCATACTCCAGAAATACAAAAAGATGTTTAAGTATATTCTTGTAGATGAGTATCAAGACACTAACAATGCGCAATATGAGATTGTAAAGATATTATCACCTTTAAAAGATAAGTTGTGTGTTGTTGGAGATGACGCTCAAAGTATTTATGGTTGGAGAGGTGCAAATATAAGGAACATGCTCGATTTTGAAAAAGACTTCTCTAAAGCGAAAATATTCAGATTAGAACAGAATTATCGTTCTACTAAAAATATTCTATTGGCTGCTGATTCGATAATAAAAAAGAATACAGAGCAAATTGCAAAAACTTTATGGACAGAAAACCCGGAAGGGGAAGAAATAACATTAGTAAAATGTTCTGATGAAAAAGATGAAGCTTTCCAAATTGCTAAAAAAATTAAAAAGGAAATTTCGACAAAGAAATTATCTCTAAATGATATTGCAATATTATATAGGACAAATGCTCAATCTCGGGCATTAGAAGATGCGTTTAGAAGAGAAAAAATTCCTTATAAAATTGTCGGAGGAGTCGAGTTTTATAGAAGAAAAGAAGTTAAAGACGTGTTAGCTTATTTACGCGTTCTTTCTAATCAAGATGATGAAGAAAGTTTATTAAGAGTAATGAATTTCCCTCAAAGAGGGATAGGAAATACCTCTATAACCAAGATGATTGCCTTCTCAAGAAAACTAAATTTGTCTTTATTCAAAACTATGGCAAGGGTTTTTGAAGTTATTGAGGTTAAAGAAAGAATTCAAAAAAACGTAAAACAATTTAGGATACTTTTAGATAAATATATTGCACTACAATCTAAACTTTCTCTTGGAGAACTTACTTCGGCTTTAGTAGATGAATTAGGTATTTTGAGGATGTATAAGGAAGAAAATTCTCAAGATTCTGCAAGTCGTTACGATAATATTCAGGAACTATTAGCTTCTATACAAGAATTTAATAAAGAATTTCCTGAAGCGACTTTAGAAGAATATCTTGCTGACGTTTCTTTAGTGGCGGGTATTGATCAATATGATGAATCAAAAAACTCTATTACTTTAATGACAGTTCATAGTTCTAAAGGATTAGAATTTCCCGTAGTATTTATCACCGGTTGCGAAGAGGATATATTCCCATTGAATCCAAGATTTGATTCTGATTCTAAGATAGAAGAAGAGAGAAGATTATTTTATGTTGCAATAACACGTGCAATGAAGAAAGTATTCATATCATTCGCTCGGTCTCGTTATAGGTTTGGAGAAGTGGCTTATCAAAACAAATCAAGATTTATTGAAGAACTTAATCCTGATTCTGTCGAAGATGTAATTGATGGTAGCAATAGAAAAAGTGGCAGAAGAAGAAAGGGAGATTTTGATGAGTATTATCAAGAGAGTTATGATGATTTTGATCAAGAAAGAAGATCTTTTAGAGTTGGAAGTCGTGTAAGTCATGATATATTTGGACAAGGAAAAGTGTTAGCAATTACAGGAAATGGAGATACTCAAAGAATAACGATCTCATTTGAGGATACAGGAACAAAGCAGTTATTAGTAAAATTTGCGAACCTGAAACTTTTATAATAAATAATGGAGTAGAAATGAAAATTGGTGTATTGACAGGGGGCGGAGATTGCCCTGGATTGAATGCCGTTATTCGTGCGGTTGTTCGTAAATCTTTAAGTCTAGGTCACGAATGTGTCGGTATTAAGGAAGGTTGGAAAGGAATTTTAGAAAATAATTTTACTCCATTAAATATGGATTCAGTTTCTGGTATTCTCCACAGAGGAGGTACTATTCTTGGTACATCAAGAACAAATGTTTATAAAGTTGAGAATGGCGAAGCAAAACTTAAAGAAAATATGGAAAAGAGTGGAATTGATTGTATCGTAGCTATTGGTGGTGAAGATACATTAGGTGTTGCCGCTAAACTTGCTGCTTCAGGTGTAAAAGTCGTGGGTGTACCTAAAACAATTGATAATGATTTGAATGCTACGGATTATACATTCGGTTTTGATACAGCAGTAAATATCGCCACTGAAGCTATTGATAGATTGCATACAACTGCCGAATCTCATAATAGAGTAATTGTGGTAGAAGTAATGGGAAGGCATGCTGGTTGGATTGCTGTCCATTCGGGTATTGCGGGTGGTGCTGATATTATTCTTATTCCTGAAAAACCATTTAATTTTGATGAAGTAGTTGATGTTTTAAAGCAAAGACATTCACGTGGAAAATCATTCAGTATTGTAGTTGTTTCGGAAGGTGCGAAACTTCAAACAGAAGAAGAATCAGATAAAGATGGTTCTTTCGTTCTTACAAGCATGAAAAAAGATTCTTTCGGTCATGTAAGATTAGGCGGTATTGGAAATATATTAGCCGAAGAGATTGAAAAGAGAACAGGATTTGAAACAAGAGCTACAATCTTAGGACATATTCAGAGAGGTGGTTCACCAACTGCTTATGATAGAGTATTAGCTACAAGATTTGGTGTTTTTGCAGTTGAACTATTAGTAGAAGAAAAATATGGTTATATGGCTGCATTGCAGGGAAGTGAAATTGTTGCTGCAAGTCTTGCGGAAGCTGTGGGTAAATTAAAGACAGTTGACCTGAAGTTGTTTGATGTAGCAAGTACATTCTTCGGATGATAAAATAAGCTTATAAGTAGATTTGTAACAGATTTAGGAAACCGTGCTTATCTTTTTCTGTAAGCACGGTTTGTAAACAAATTAATATGTTATTAATTCTTTAGATAATGTTGCTGAATCAGAACAAACAAATTTAAAATTAGAAAAATGCCGAATGCGAATTCGCTGTCGGTTTGAAGCACTTGTTTGGTGTTAATATATTTTATTTATAATCAAATGCATTGCCTTTTCGCTTGAAATATTTTTAATACATTTATAGCCCAATGATTTGAGATCCAAATTCAAATAAAGATTTTCACCACTTCCTAATATTATAGGGGATACAACTAAATGCAATTCATCTATTAATTGAGCCATTAGATATTGACGAATTGTATTAACTCCACCACCAAGTCTTACATCTTTGCCGTTTGCAGAATCAAAAGCTTTTTCAAGAGCTGAATTAATCCCATCTGTTACGAAGTGAAAAGTGGTGCCACCTTCCATTTCAATTGATTCGCGCTTATGATTAGTTAAGATGAAGACAGGAACATGATATGGCGGGTTTTCTCCCCACCATCCTTTCCAATCAGTATTAGGTAAGCCGCGGTAGGGACTAAACATATTACGCCCTAAAATCCAGGCGCCAATATTTTTAAAGCCATTTTCAGCAATTTCATTATCAATTCCTGTTGTGCCGCCACTCTTTGCTAATACATTTTGTTGAAATGTTTTTGTGGGATAAAACCAATGGTGAAGATCTGCACCTCCTTCGCCTAAAGGATTCTCCATGGTTTGATTTGGTCCTGCGCCGAATCCATCCACCGATATAGAAAAACTTGCAACTCGTAGTTTTTGCATAATTTAATTCTTATATATTTAAAGTTACACGAAACACGTCTTATAATGAATTAACTTAATTCAGAAATTAAATATTTATTTCCATTTTTAAAACTCCAAAAAGATATTTCTATTTCTTAATCGTAAGTATTTTCAAATAGCAATAAGAGATTAGTGAAAAAATAGAAATCCATGCCGCTACTAAAAATACGATTCCCTCATTACTTAGACCCATGATTGCTCCTATTTAATTTCCATGCTTTTCTTACCATTAATGCTAATCCTAAATAAATGCCTATAAGAAGTAAACGAGCACCCCAAATATAAGGGACATTTTGAGAAGGAGTAGACGACATGAACAATATAGGAATTGCATCATTGATAAACCACCAAACCATAATTCCAAATAAAACGGTTGGTGTTACGAATTTCATGAGGTAGAAAAATACTCTTGGAATTTTGATATCACCGCCATCATTAATTTCTGCCCATGCTTTTTCGGGACCAAAAACCCAAATGAATAAAACTGTTTCTATCAACGCAAAAACTACAAGTCCAAACGTTCCAGCCCAATAATCCATTTCATCTAAGAAACCATATTTCAAATAGAATACAACAAGATGAACGGCAAGAAAAACAACCATAGCTAAAACGCCAACTGCTTTTTTACGTGAGAACTTAAACTCATCTTCGAGGAAAGCAACAAGAGGCTGACCCATCGCCACTGAAGAAGTAATACCTGCAAAGAACAATAACAAGAACCACAAAAAACCGAAATATTGACCAAATGGAATTCTTTCAAAAACAAGTGGAAGGGAAGCGAAACCGAGATCGAATGAACCGCCTGCAGCCATTTGCACAGTTGCAGTAACACCAAAAAATGCAACTGCTACGGGAATTGCAATTGAACCACCAAGAATTACTTCAGCAAATTCATTAGTAGCCGCTGTTGTTAATCCTGAAAGTGCTATATCGTCTTTAGGTTTAAGATAACTAGCATAAGCGTGAATTGTACCCATTCCCACAGAGAGAGTAAAAAATATTTGTCCCGCTGCCGCGAGCCAAATTTTGGGATCGGTGAGAACTGAAAAATTGGGATTCCAAATGAAACCAAAACCATTTGCTACGGAATTTTCGGGAATTGCAGGATTCGGTGTTCCTAATGTCAATACTCTAATCGCAATTATAATAGCAAATAAAAATAAAAGTGGCATTGCAATTTTTGCTAATGTTTCAATACCTTTTGAAATGCCTTTATAAAGAACAAAGAAATTAACTGCAAGAGTAATCAATAAAAATGTATAAGCTACATAAATTCCATCAAAATAATTTCCATCAATTCTACCTTGGAAACTATAAAGGAAATTTTTCATAGCATCAAAATTTTCTAAACCGAAATATTCTTTAGTAAGCGAGAAGAAACTATAACCGAGAGTCCATGATTCTATATAAGCGTAATAGATCATGATTACCAATGACATGAATAGACCTAATGTACCAAAATATTTAGCGGCTTTATTTTTCCATAGAAGATCGAACATGCCTGGAGTACTTCCATGACGATGTTTACCGCCATATCTTCCTATGCCCCATTCGATCCACATCAGAGGAATGCCAAGTACTAAAAAAAAGATAAAATAAGGAATCATAAACGCACCGCCGCCATTTTGCGCTGCTTGAACTGGGAAACGGAGGAAATTACCTAAACCTATTGCATTACCTGCTACTGCCAAAATTAAACCAAATCTACTGCCCCACTGCTCTCTTTCTTGAGTCTGGTTCTCCATTGATGCTCCAAAATTTGACACGGAAGTACAAATATCAGGTATATCTCTTTTATTTGCAATTAATTATGAAATGTTTTTTGGATTTTATTCATTTATTTAATTTATTACTCTAATTATTTATATTACATTTTATATTATTCGGAAAAATGAATGTCGAAAATAAATTCAATTATAAATCTGTTTGTAGTATTGATTCTTATCACCATTCCCATGAGCCTTATTAGCGCAGAAGTTGCGCCATTATATATAAGAGCCAATCAAATTGGATTTCTTCCGAATGATATAAAGAGTGCTGTGATAC